>NZ_JBEPYQ010000040.1:0-54783 GCF_041641335.1 Cohnella sp.
TATTTGCTCGTATACATCATTCAATTCTTTATAAGAATATTCAACGTAATGAACCTTTATTTTCGAGATATCAATATTTAGTTCTGTTGGAGCAACCCCCGTTACCAAGTTAATATTCAGAACTCCGCGATCGTCAAGATACGCCCCTGCGAACCTATCGGGATGATTTATTCTTAGTTCATATACAAATCTAAGATTATCCCCACCCGGTTGAGAAAAACCTTGTTCAAATTCGTCCTTAAACAAATTATCCTCCTCCGGTTGGGGAAATCCCCCGCCTGATTCCGGTTTAAATTGGTTTTGAACAAACCATAAAACCACGATAAGGGTAAGAACGAGAATAACTGTGAGGCTTAATTTGTTAATCTTCAACGCCGTTCCCCCATTTTATTGCAGGATCCCAACAACGTTTACATTATACCTGCATAGTCAATCAAAACGCCAGCATACAATCATTTTTTGCACCGCATCCCGGGACGGCCGACGAGTCAGGCCGGTCCGGATTCGGCGCCCGCGGCGATCTTCCAGCTGCGGGCCGTCTGCCGCTTGTGCCACAGATTTGCGTACGGACCGGCCTGCCGGATCAGTTGGTCATGCGTCCCTTGCTGGACCAGTCGGCCGCTCTCCATAACCAGAATCTGGTCGGCGTTGCGTATAGTCGACAGCCGATGAGCGATCACGACAAGCGTTTTATCCTTGACCAGCTCGCTGATCGCTTGTTGAATATGCTTTTCGTTATCGGGGTCGACGCTGGCCGTCGCCTCGTCCAGCAGAATAACGGGCGCGTCCTTGAGAATGGCCCGGGCAATGGAGATCCGCTGCTTCTCGCCGCCGGATAACGTTCCGCCGCCTTCTCCGAGCACCGTGTCGTAACCGTCCTCGAGCGCCATAATAAAATGGTGGCACCTTGCCCTCTTGGCCGCCTCCACCACTTCTTCATAGGAGGCATCCGGCTTGCCGAATTTGATGTTGTTGAAAATCGTATCCTTGAACAGATAGACGTTTTGAAAGACCATGCTGATATTCCGGAGCAGACTGTCGCAGGTCATCCGTTTGACGTCCACGCCGCCTACGAGCACCTCGCCCTGACGGACGTCCCAAAATCGTACGATCAAGTTGGCGATCGTGGTCTTGCCCGAGCCGGACATGCCGACAAGGGCGGTCATGCTCTTCTCGGGCACCTGGAAGCTGACGTTTTTCAAGATTTCGTTTTCCTCATAGGCAAATGTAACCTTCTTAAACTCGATATCGAAACGGTTCAGCCGGATATCTTTGCCGTCTTCGTCGATGATGACCACGGCGGTCAACCGCTCATACCGATTGAGCGCCGCTTCCATGACCCGGATCAGGCTGGTCAGGGTGGCCAGCGACTTGACGGGGATGTACATATAGAAAACATAAACGAGCAGCGTGAGCATGACCGACATCGCCATGCTGCCGCTCTGAAAGAAGCTGGCCGCCATAAAGACCGTCAGAGCCGTGGAGAAGGAGAACCAAGTCTGATACCGAAAACTCGGCGGCGCGAATTTCTCCTCGTAGTCGACGGCATGATCGCGGGCACTGCCGATCGCCTCTTTTACCGCTCTGGCCTTGTCTCCTGTCAGGTTCAGCGATTTGATCACCGGGAGGCCTCGCACATATTCGAGGACGGCGGAAGTCAGCTTGGCCTGCTCCCGTTGCCGGATTTCCGAGTGGCTTTTGCCGACATGCTGCAGCCGTTCCAGCGCAAGCATGGCCAGGGCGGCCAGCGCTACAGCGGCCAAGCCGATGCGCCAGTCCATCGCGAGAAGAACCGCGCATCCGATTGCCAGGCCGAGATAACCGTTAATCACCTTGTCCATCGCGCCCATGCCATGCTCCTCGATAAACAACAGGTCGATGGATACCGCGGAGGTCACGCTGCCGAGATTGCCTTCCGTGAAATAGCTCATCGGGAAGCGCTTGAAGCGGTCTCCGATACGGATTCTTTCCCGGGCGCAGACGTCATATCCCGCGCCGCTCTGCAAGGCGACAAACTGACGCCGCAGCAGGCATCTGGCGAGAACGGCGGCCAGCATCGCGCCGCCGCACAACCAGACATCCGAGGGGGCAAGCGCGTTGTCCGCGATTCTTGTAAAGAGGAAGAGCACGGCAAAAATAGGCACGTTGGCCAAGAGGCTTTCGAAAAAGCTCAGGACAAAGGCGAGTTTGATTCTGCCCGAATACTCGCCCGCGAGGGTCAGCATTCTGAAGATAAATCGCATCACTTTTATCGGCTCCTTTCCTTGACGTTAAGATCCCAGTCCATCGATTCCATGTGCGCCTGCCACATCGTTCGGTAAATAGGCGAAGCGGCCAGCAAATCGGCATGCGTCCCCTGCGCGGCAATTCGACCGCGGTCCATTAGGACGAGGTTGTCGGCATCCGCAACCGTGGACAGCCTGTGCGCAATGACGATCAGCGTTTTGCCTTGAATCAGGCCGTTCAGCGCGGCTTGAATGCGGTCCTCGTTCTCCGGATCGGTCGCGGAGGTCGCTTCGTCCAGCACGACGACGGGCGCGTTCTTCAGCATGGCGCGGGCAATCGAGAGACGCTGTCGCTGTCCGCCGGACAATTTATCGCCGGCATCGCCGACAACCGTCTGGTACCCGCGTTCGGTTTCCATAATAAAGTCATGGCATTGCGCCAGCTTGGCCATGGCGACGACTTCGTCGTCGGCGGCGTCCTGCCTGCCCATCCGGATATTTTCCATAATTGTCGTATTGAACAGGAAAACATCCTGCGAAACATAGCTGATCGTCTTCATCAGCGTTTCCATGGACATCTCCCGGATGTCAACGCCTCCGATGGCGACGGCGCCCTCGTTGACGTCCCAAAACCGAACGAGCAGCTTGGCCAGCGTAGACTTGCCGGCGCCCGATTCTCCGACAAGCGCCGTCACGGCGTTTTCCTTTGCCGTGAAGGACACATCCCGAATGACGTCCAAATCCCCGTAAGCGAAGGTCACATGGCGAAACTCGACCGTATAGTCCTTCGGCGCCGAACGGATCGCGCCTTTCGCGAGCTCCGGTTCCTCGAACAATCGTTCGATCTTTTGCGCTTTTTGCCGGAGCGTCGGGAGTATCGGCAAAAACTCCACGAGACGGATCAGCGGCGCTCCCATGCTCATGGCCAACAGGATAGCCATGACGAAGGCGCCGAGCGACAAGGTGCCGTTCGTGTAGAACCAAGCGCCGCCAGGCAGCAGGAACAGCAAGGTGGACGGCAGGACAATGCTGTAGACGGTCATATAGTTCCATGACACTTGATACCAGTCGAGCGCGAACTTCCGATAGTTTTCCACGGACGTCCTGTATTTTTGAAACGACGAGGTCGTCTGGTTAAAGACTTTGATGACTTCCATACCGGCGACGTATTCGATGATGTTGTCGTTCATCTCTTGGGAGGCCTGATAATACGGCCCCATTCTTTTCATGCCGTCTTTGACCATCAGAACTACCGCAAGCAGACCGATCGGCAAGACGGCCAGCGCGAGCAGCGCCATGCGCCAGTCCAGCGCGAACATCGTTACGGAGATAACGGTCAGCATAAGCAGGTTGGAGATGCCTTCCGGCACGGCATGGGCCAACATCAGTTCCATATCTTCGATGTTTTCGACGAAATTTTTTTTCAAGCTGCCGGTACTATGCCTGCTGACCGCACCCATCGGCATTTTTCTCAATTTGTCGGCCAGTCGAGTGCGCATGCCCATCAACGTATCGTAGGCGAGCTTGTGAGAGGCTGACATCCCCTTGTGAAGCGTTTGCGTTCTCAGCAGGAGGCTGCCCAAAATTAATCCCGCCACGATGCCGAGGTAGGCGAGGGAGAGCGGCTCGTCCTGCATAAAGCGCATGATGATGAGGTAGATCAAATAATAGGGGACTATTCCTAGAAGGATACTAATCGTAATGTACGCGACGGCCGCGTACATTTTCTTTTTGAACTGCGCGACATAGGTATAAACGTGCAAAAATTCTCGCATGGGCATCTCTCTTTCAAAAGTGATCTTTACGCGGCTTGCTTATCCTTCGGCGAGATAGTAGATTCGGGATAACGGATTAACGATAGCGAAGTCGACGGATTTCAGCCTACTTGTTCATGCGGCTTGAGGTCAATGCCATCGCCGGCCGTTCGTCTCCGGCGGGTACAGATTTGTCCGGTTCGGGCAGAAGGGGAGAGGAACATGAAAAATATCAAGAAGGACCTGTTCGAGGCGTTCTTGGTGCGATACGGGTTTCATCGCGAGGAGGGCCGGGAGGCTTCCAGTCGGGAAGGCAGCCGCTACGCCCTTTCGGGCGAAAAGGGAAAAGGCTACTACTGGGTGTATACCTATGAGAATCTGTTTGCCATTTCGGTGCTGAACTTCGTGATCTACGAAGATTTTCACATGGAGTATCCCCAGCCGGACTATATTAGCGTCAGCTGCTACGACTCCGTGTCCGGAGAGGAGCTCCAGCCTTACAAACGGTTATCCTGCTCGCGCATCAAAGGCCACATCGGCGCGGGCAATGTGTATCGGGCGATCTACCATCGGAACATTCCCATCCGCTGCACCTCGATCATGCTTATGCCGGACTACTACAGAGACTATCTGCAGACGCGCTATCCGGGCGAATACGAGGATCCGCGGGAGGCTTTCCTGAGCGTCGACGGTTCCGCCGATTTTCCCGAGCTGATGATCCTGCTCGGACAAATCAAAAACTGTCGGCTGACGGGACTCTCGGCCAAGCTGTTCTACGAGAGCAAGGTGGCCGAAGCGGTCTCGCTGATCGTGCACAAAACGAAGGAGTCTCGGAAGGCACGCCTGCCCGAGCAGGTATCCGTCCAGGACCTGAAGCATCTATCCTCGGTCAAGGAATACATGGACGAGCATTTTGCCGCCGATCTGCAATTGGGGACGTTGGCGAAAATCGCTTGCATGAGCGCGACCAAGCTAAAGACGACCTTCAAAAAGGCGTACGAATGCACCGTATTCGAGTACCTGCTGAGCAGGCGCGTGAGTCGCGCGGAGCAGCTTCTCGCCGGTACGGATATCAGTATCCGGCAAATCTCGCGGATGGTAGGCTATTCCAAGGCCAGCAACTTCTCCAGCGCTTTTCGCAGGCAAACCGGGTTACTGCCCAACGTGTACCGCAAGATGACTGTCCGGCGATTCCAAGGGGAGGACTCTCGCGATGCGGAAACGCACGATCCGAAAGTTTACTTAGGGAAAAACATTTGCCAATAGGAAAAATATCTGTATATACTTAAACCGTGAAGGCCTATGACGGAATGAGAATTCCGGATCGAAGCGGAGGAGAATCGATTTGAAGGTGCAAATAGGAACGAAAAATTTGGAAGGGATTTTCGACGAATTTAAAAAAGTGGCGCCTCGGTCCGCTCTGCAGACGGATCAAGACGTGTATTCGATTCCGGAGAGGGCCGGGGAAGGGACTTATCAACGGACTTGCTTGCGAAGCGGAATGGAAATCAGTTGGTTCGACGCGAATTTCCGCGACGCGATCTCCTTGGATGTCGACGTCCAATATCCTCATTTGGAAATCGCGTATACCTGGGAAGGACAAGGGAGCTGGGAGCAGTCGGGCGACTCCCGCAACTACGCCTTAACCGCAGGAACTTCCTCGCTCCTCTATATTCGCGATGACAAAGTACATGCCGAACTCTCTCCACGAGAACGCATGCTGCATATGGAAATACGGATGGACATGCGGTGCTTGAATATGCAACTGCCCGAGCTGAGCCGTTTGCTGGAAAGACGCTTTTTCTGCCGCCAAACGGCGGGAGCGCCTCAAATTCGGCTTATCGCGGAGCAAATGAAGCAATGTCCGTACTCCGGTTCGCTTCGAAAGCTGTATCTGGAAGGGAAAACGTTCGAGCTGCTGGCCATTCATTTGGACGATGCGGGCATAGAAAGGCAGCCGACCGTATCCAAACTGACGGCCGGAGATATTCGCTGTCTCTACGAGGCGAAGGAGATTTTGTCGCGCAGGTGGAGGCAGCCTCCCGGTTTATTGGAGCTGGCCAGATTGTCCGGTCTCAACGATTACAAACTCAAGCTCGGTTTTAAGGAACTGTTCGGGACGACGGTGTTCGGCTATGTGCGCGGAATGCGCATGAACGAAGCGCGCAAAATCCTCGAACAAGGGAGAGTCGGCGTGAACGAAGCCGCGATTTTGGTCGGCTACCATAATTTCAGTCACTTCGCCGCGCTGTTCCGTAAAACGTATGGCTACAACCCCAGCGAAGTCAGGAAAGTGGCCGGGATCGATCCCGGCCAGGCCGAGAGATCAGAAAATCCGTACAGCGTTATGAATAATCCGTTTCCTGGTAGAGAGGAGCGCCGTTTGCATGAATAATAAAACCAGCCGCCGCTGCAATCGTCCGAAAAAAAACGTCCGATGTTCTCTAGTTGAAAGAAAAGGAGCGGGATGGTTTGAAGAGGAGCATTCAAGGAAACGAGGATGAAAAGGAACGTCAAAAGCGCTTCATCCTGAACGGAAACATGTGGAAGGTCATGCTGGAAATATCGTGGCCGGCCATCCTTGCGATGGTGCTGTATGGTCTTAACGCGGTAATTGCGGCCGCGTTCGTAGGGCGTTACGTCGGAGAAATCGCGTTGGCGGGCGTTTCGGTGGCATATCCCTTGACGCAGATCAGCTTAGGCATCGGCTCGTTGATCGGAGTCGGCGCCGGGTCCGCGCTAAGCATGGCGATCGGCCGAGGAGACGTAAAAACCCAACATCGACTGATGGGGAACGTCAACGTTCTTACTGGGATTGCAACGGTCGTTTACATGGTATTCGGGCTGCTTTTCTCGACGCAGCTGCTGAAGATGGTGGGCGGGGAAGGCGAAGCCTTGCTGCTGGGCGACCAATACTTCAGGATTACCGTTATCGGGGCTTTTTTTTGGATCTACGGCCTGGCGGCTAATATGATCGTGAGAGCCGAAGGCAAGATGAAATCGGCGGCAGTTGTAATGGGGATTGGATTGGCGGCGGACATCTTGGCCAACTACATCCTGGTCGCAGTTTTGGATCTAGGCGTGGAAGGGGCTGCTTGGGCAACGAATATTGGGATGACGGTTTACACGCTGCTCGGGCTTATTTATTTCGGCAAAGGATTTTCCTCGTTCAAAACAAGAGCGTTCTCCCTTCGCGCGGATGCAGCCGCCGTCAAGTCCATCGTAGGCCTGGGGATGTCTTCTTTCATCATGATCGCGATGAGTCTGCTGCAGGCTGTTGTCGTATTCAACGCGCTTGCCCGGCATGGCACCGTGTTCGACGTTGCTCTTTACGGCGCGATCTACCGATTGTTCACGTTTCTGCTTACGCCGATTTTTGGACTGATGCGCGCCCTGCAGCCGGTCATCGGCATGAATTACGGAGCCGGACAGTATGAACGCGCGATAAGCGCCTATAACCTGTTTTCGCTGGCCTCCGCCGTGTTGACCCTGCCTTTTTGGATCGTTTCATTGGCCGCACCGGATTTTGTTCTGTCGTTCATGCTGCCCGATCAGGTGTTTACGGAAACCCAATTGATGTACTTCCGAATTTACATGGCGATTTTACCGTTTCTGTCGCTGGTATTTATGGCTATGACCTTTTTCCCTGCCATTGACAAAGGTAAACCCGCGGCTGTAATCGGGATGGCCCGGCAATTCGTTTTTTTCGTGCCGGTTATGCTTCTTTTGCCCGAATGGATCGGTGTCGCCGGCGTTTACTGGGGCTCGCTCGGAATTGACGCCATCATTGTGTTATGGACCGTGATCATGGTGAAGAAGCAGTTCAACGTTTTCCGAACCGGGATAAGCGCGTCGCTATCGAAACCACGAAAGACGACAAATTTTTAGATTGCAAGAATGAGAGTTGTTCGTTAAAATCGTAATTATTACAATTATTATTGAGAATAATATTCATTCTAAAATGGATGTGGAGGCGTGTCTGATGAAGACCAAACTGCAAACGAAAGATTTTATCTTGATCGGAGTATTCAGCATTTTGATTTATGTTGTCAACGCGATCGTCGGTTTCGCCTTGACGCCCGTCATGGCGACTGCAGCGATGCCGCTCATTTCCGGCGTTTGCCTGTTTTTCTCGGCGGTCGTGTATTTGATCATGGCGATGAAGATCGGCAAGAAGGGGGTGCTGCTCCTGCTCGCGATCGTGACGGGACTCTTCTATACGATTATGGGCGTGCCGCTCATGCTCCCGTTCTTCGTCGTGGCGGGACTGATCGGAGAGGCCACGCTCGTATCCGGCGACGGCAGCCAATATCGGCGCCTCGCGCGGCAAGCGATCGCCTATGCCGCGTACGGAGCGCTGTTCGGATTGGGAGCCTACGTCACCGTCTATGTGTACGGCAGCGACTACCTGGAGAGCATGTATTCGGCGGATATGCGCGAGCGCATGCTGTATTTCGCTTATTCGCCGGCATGGATCGCGGGAAGCATGGCCTTTTCGTTCGGGATGAGCGTGCTCGGCAGTCTGTTCGCGGCCACGCTGCTGAACCGGCATTTCGTCAAAGCCGGTATGGTAAGGAAGGCGGAGCCCCGATGAATTCCCGTTCCGAACTGTCAAGCTTGATTCGGATCGCCGGCGAGAAGAAGGGGCTGCTGCTGACGGCCGGTTTGTTTTCGGCCGTGTCGAGCGTGCTGCAAATCGCGCCCTTTCTCGCGGTGTATCGCATTATCGAGGAATTGCTGATGCATGCGGGGGATCCGGCGGGGGTCGACAAGGATTTGATCCTGTTCTGGGGGCTGGCGGCGTTGGTTGCCTTGATCGCCGTGCTCGCGACGCTGTACATAAGCGGGATGTGTTCCCATATCGCCGCCTTCGATATCCTGTACCGGCTGCGAGTGCGGCTATCCGAGCATGTCGCCAAGGTGCCGATGGGCTACCATACGCGAACGGCCACCGGAGAATTGAAAAAAATCATCGAGATCAGCGTCGAAAAGATCGAAAAGTTCATCGCGCATCAGCTGCCGGATGTGGTGAGCGCCGTTATCATGCCGCTGCTTCTGCTCAGCTACTTGTTTTGGCTCGATTGGCGAATGGCGCTTGTGCTGCTCGTTCCGATAAGCGTCGCCTTTTGGCTGCAAGCCCGTATGTTCGCGAGCGAGGCCAGCCGACAAGCCTACCGCGACTTTCAGTCGGCCGTAGAGGAGATGAATGCGACCGGGGTGGAGTACATCCGGGGCATGCCGGCCGTCAAAGTGTTCGGAATTACGGCGGATTCGTTCCTGACCTTCAAGCAGGCGGTCGACCGGTATCGCGATATTTCACTGCGCATTACGGACATTTGCAAGACGTCCTACAGCCTGTTTTTCGTAATCGTCGTTTCGTTGTTCACGTTCGTCGTTCCCGTCGGTCTGCTTCTGATGAGCGGCCGGCCGGGCGATCAATCGTTCGCCATCACGTTTATCCTGTTTCTGATCGTGTCTCCAAGCCTGTCGGTTCCGCTGTTGAAAATGCTCTATTTAGGCAGCGGGCTGAGGGAAATCGCCGAGGGCAACAAACGCATCGAGGCGGTATTCGCGGAGCCGGTCATCGCCGAGCCCGCTGCCCCGCGGATTCCCGACACGTACGATGTCGCGTTCGAGCAGGTGAGCTTTGCTTATGAGAAGGAGATCAGCAAAGACTTCAAGCCGGTGCTGAAGAACGTCAGCTTTCTGGCGCGAGCGGGGGAAATGACGGCGCTCGTCGGACCTTCCGGCGGCGGGAAGTCGACGATCGCCAACTTGCTGCTGCGGTTCTGGGACGTGCAGGAGGGCGTCATCTCGATCGGAGGCGTGCCGATTCGCGGCATCGGAACGGAGAAGCTGATGGAGATGGTGTCGTTCGTGTTCCAGGACGTGCACCTGTTCTACGATACGATCGAAGAGAACATCCGCATGGGCAACGCGGCGGCGACCAAAGCGGAAGTCGAGGCGGCAGCCAAAGCCGCCTGCTGCCATGCGTTCATCGAGAAGCTGGAGCATGGATACGAGACGAAGATCGGCGAAGGCGGCACCTACTTGTCCGGCGGGGAGGCGCAGCGGATCGCGATCGCCCGGGCGCTGCTCAAGAACGCGCCGATTCTCGTGCTCGACGAAGCGACCGCGTACGCCGATGCCGAAAACGAACACCTGATCCAGCAAGCGCTGGCCGAGCTGGTCAAAGGCAAAACCGTCCTGATCATCGCGCACCGGCTGTCGACCATTCGCGCGGCGGAGCAAATTCTCGTCGTGAATCAGGGCGAAATCGTCGAGCGCGGAACGCATGACGAGCTGCTCGGTCGCGGCGGGCTGTATGAGCGGATGTGGCAAGCCCATGTCCGGGCGGCTTCCTGGAAGCTGGCTTCGGAGGAGAAACGCGCGTCGCGGCCGATGGCCGCGGAGGGAGGGCGGAGATGATGAACTACTTCTACAACATTTCCGGGGGAGACGTTCGCGGCTTGCGGGCTCCGATAGCGGCCGCCCTGCTCGATGGCATCGTCAAAGTCGTTCCCGCCGCGCTGGTCGTCGATCTGTTCAATACGGTCTACCGGTCGTTCGCGGATCCGGCGGAGGGCCTCGACACCGGCCGAATGTGGTTCGTTTGCGCGTTCATGTTCGTCTGGCTTGCCGCGATGTACGCAGCTTATGCCTCGCTGTACGACAAAACGTACCGGGTGGCCTATAGCCTGGCGGCATCCGGACGGCTTCGGCTGGCCGATCACATCCGCCGGCTGTCGCTCGGATTTTTCGGAAGGCGCGATCCGGGGGATCTGACCAATCTGCTGCTGAGCGATTATGCGCAAGTGGAGCATACGATTTCCCACAACGTGCCGCAGCTCGTCAGCGCCGTCATGCTGCCGGCGTTGTCGCTTGCCGCGCTGCTGTTCGTCGATTGGCGGATGGCGCTAGCCATGTTCGTCGCCGTGCCGTTCGGCGCGCTGCTTCTGTGGGCGACGGATACGATTCAGGCGCGCCTGAGCGAACGGCATGTCCGGGCCAAGAACGAAGCCGCCAGCCGGCTGCAGGAATATTTGGCCGGCATTTGCGAGATCAAAGCCCACAACCTGGGCGGGCAGCGGTTCGAACGGCTGCGCCTGTCCTTCGATCGGCTGAGAAGCGCCTCCATCCGCCTGGAGGGGGTAATGGGGCCGATGATCATGGGGGCGATGCTGCTGACCCGCTCCGGAATGACGCTGATGATCGGCGCAGGAAGCTATTTGCTGGTCGGCGGATCGCTGTCGCTGCCCGTCTTCCTGCTATTCCTGCTGATCGGCAACAAGGTGTTCGAACCGCTCACCGTCGTCCTGATGAACTACGGGGAGATGCGGTATTCCGCCTACAGCGCGCAGCGGATTATGGACGTCCGGCAGGAGGCGCCGATGCGAGGAGACGCGGCGGCGGAGCCCCACCGGCCGATTGCGTTCGACCGCGTAACGTTCGGCTACGATCCGGACTCGCCGGTGCTGAAAAACGTATCGTTCACGATCGAGCCGAATACGATTACGGCGCTGGTCGGGCCTTCCGGGAGCGGCAAGAGCACGGTGGCGCGGCTCATTGCGCGGTTTTGGGACGCGCAGGAAGGAACGATCGCGATCGGCGGCGTTCCCGTCCGCGACCTCGATCCGGAGAAGCTGCTGGCGGATGTCTCGATGGTGTTTCAAGACGTGTACTTGTTCCAGGATACGATAGGTAACAACATTCGCATCGGCAGGATGAACGCGACGCAGCAGGAAGTGGAGGAGGCGGCGAAGCGCGCCTGCTGCCACGACTTCATTTCCAGGCTGCCGCAAGGCTACGATACGCCGGTAGGCGAGGGCGGTTCGACGCTGTCCGGGGGCGAGAAGCAGCGCATCTCGATCGCTCGCGCCTTGCTGAAGAACGCCTCGATCGTGCTGCTGGACGAAGCGACCGCGTCGCTCGACCCGGAAAACGAGGAAGCCGTGCAGAGGGCGATCAACGAGCTTGTCGTCGACCGGACGGTTGTTCTGATCGCGCATCGGCTGAAAACGATTCAACACGTGGACAACATTCTCGTGCTGGATAAGGGCGAGCTGGCGGAAACGGGCACGCACGACGAGCTGCTCGCCCGGCAGGGGCTGTACGCGAATTTGTGGCGGCTGCAGCAAAATACGGACGGGTGGAGGATTAAACCGTGAGCAGGCGCCTCGGATTCGACCCCCGCATCCAACTGCTCGTCGTGGCGCTTACGACAGCGGCCTCCATCCTGGGGGAGCTTCGGACGTTCCCTTGGCTCATCGGCGCCGTCGCTTTGTATTTGGCAGCCCAAGGGATCTTCAAGCCGACGATCTATTTTCTGCTGGCGGCCGCGTGCCTGTATGCCATTTATGTCTGGAGCCCGCCGGAACCGTCAGGGCTTTGGACGGTGGGCGTGTTTTTCTCCCTGCTCGGCTTGCGTATGCTGCCTGTGCTGATGGCGGCCGTGTCGCTCGGAAAAGCGCCCTCGGGTCAAATGATCTCCGCGCTCCGCGCCGTTCGTCTGCCGATGGGGGTGCTGATCGCGCTGGCGGTCGGCTCGCGTTTCCTGCCGATCCTGAAGCTGGAACAGGAAGCGATTCAGACCAATGCGAAGCTGAGAGGCGTATCCGCCGCTTCTCCGCGCAACTGGCTTCGTCCGCTGCGCACGTTCGAGTATACGATCGTCCCGCTGCTCATGCGCAGCTTGAAAATCGCGGATGAATTGGCCGCTTCGGCGGCAACCAAAGGAATCGATCATCCAGGTGTCAAAACGAGCCTCTATCCCGTCGCCCTCCGGCGGAGGGACATTGTCGCGCTGCTCGTTTATGCCGGTTGGTTGGCTGTCGTATGGGGATATGGAGGGTGGTTATGAAGCCGCGCGTCATCGTGGATATCCGCAATGTTTCTTTTCAATACCAGAACTCCCGCGAACAGTTGAAGCAGGTGAGCCTGTCCGTTCGGGAAGGCGAATGCGTCGTTGTGACGGGGCCGTCGGGCAGCGGGAAGACGACGCTGACCCGGCTGGTCAACGGCTTGATTCCGCATTTTTACGAAGGGAGGCTTTCCGGCACGGTTGAGCTGGACGGCGGCAATGCGGGGGACCTCGAGTTTTCGGCCATCGGGCGCCTCGTCGGCAGCGTGTTCCAGGATTCCCGGAGCCAATTTTTCGCTTCGATCGTGGAGGAGGAAATCGCCTTCTGCGGCGAAAATTACGGGATGGATGCGCGGGTGATCCGCGAGCGGGTGGACCGGCTGGCGGAAGAAGGCGGGATCGCGCACTTGCTGCGCAGCGAGGTGCATAAGCTGTCCAGCGGCGAAAAGCAGAAGGTGGCCGTCGCTTCCGCCAGGCTGACCGAACCCGCCCTGCTCGTCATGGACGAGCCTTCGGCCAATCTCGATATGCCGGCCACCCGGCAGTTGGCCGAGCTGTTGGCCGCGCTCAAGGCCGGCGGCAAAACGCTGATCATCGCCGAGCATCGGCTGTACTACTTGCTTCCGCTGGCCGACCGGATCGTCTACATGCGCGACGGCGAGATCGCCGCCGAATGGACGCCGACGGAGCTGCTGGCCTTGTCGCCGGAGGCGCTCGACGAATACGGATTGCGCTCCCCTGTTGTAGGTCCGTGTCTCCCGGATGCGGTGGAGGGGAGAGCAGGGGAACAACGAATGGCTTTGCGGCAAGTCGCGATAGCGCCCGGCCGATTCCGGCGACCCGTGCTCGAGGAAGTCGACTTTGCCTTGAGGGCCGGTGAAGTCGTCGCGATTGCGGGACCGAACGGGACGGGGAAAACGACGCTCGCCAAGACGATTTGCGGGCTGATTCGGGAACGCTCCGGAACGATCGCAATGGGCGGCCGGCCGACGAAAGCCAAAGATCGCTTGCGCAAGCTGTGGTTCGTGATGCAGGACAGCGATTACCAATTGTTCGCGGACAGCGTGCTGAAGGAAACGATGCTGTCCCATGAACAGGAGGAGGGGGCTCCGGAAAGGGCCGAGCGCCTGCTCCAAGAGCTGGGCTTGTGGGAGCTGCGGGACCGTCATCCCGCGTCGCTGTCCGGCGGGCAGAAGCAGCGCCTCGTATTCGCCGTCGGCTTGATGAAGCGTCCCGATATGCTCATTCTGGACGAGCCGACCTCGGGCTTGGACGGCCGCAACATGCGCCGCGTCGTGAAGCTGATTCGCCGAATTGCCGATACCGGCGTGACGGTGCTGATCATCACCCACGACCATGAGCTGGTGTTCGGCGCTTGCGACCGATTGCTTTTTTTCCGGAACGGCCGGCTGCAGGCTGAAGTGCCCGTGGAAAGCGGACATGCCGCCGAGGCGATGCGTCTCATAGAAACGACGACCGCTTAGCCGTCACGTCTCAGAGCGATCGCGTTATTGGAAATATTTCAAGGCCAGCTTCTCTGCCGTTCGAGTGGCAAGCGCCTGCGTCGTCAAGGTCGGATTCGGTCCGCCGATTCCATTAAAGTGCACGCTGTTGTCGGCGATGAACAAGCGATTGACCTGATAGGCTTCGCAGTTCGCATCGACGACATGGCCCATCCGCATCGTGCTCTCGAGATGAAGCATGAAGCTGAAGGGCGTATCCGATCGGATAATCGTTTTGGCTCCGGCCGCCTTCAGCGTTTCGCAAGCGTATCTGGCCAATTGATGGCGCCTTTCCAACGTTTTTTTGCTGGGCGTGTAGGAAATAACCGGAATCGGACCGTTCTCGTCTCTCAACACCGGATCGACCTCCACCCGGTTGCGGTAAAGCGTTTCGTCGTCCGTCAGAAGCAGATACGTCATCGTGCGGGAATAGTTCAACATTAACTCCTTAAGCGCCGGACCGACAACCCGTCCCCGAATGTCCCACGGCTCTCCGGAGTCCGGAGGGTTTACGCCGGCGTATCCCGCTTCGCTGAAGCCGTATGTCAAGTAGGACATCAACCCCGGACTCAGACAGGAGACCTGGAAGATTCCGGTTCCCGGGACATCGACTCTGGCTCCGGACGTGTGTCCAACATACGGAAAAACCGCTGGTTTTCCCAAGATGCTCATGAGTTCCTTCTCGTCGAATACGCCTGCCACCCAGTCGAAACAATGGTTGGTCAGCCCTCTTCCAACCCATTCGTTGTAAGGCAGCTCGGAATTCAGCCAAAGGCGCGGCGTTTCGATGCAGCCGCCTGCCATGACGACCGCTTGGGCCGACAGCTCTCCGACCTCCCCCGTCCATGTATCCCGGAATTGTACGCCAGTCGCCCGAAGCCCTTCCTTCGGGTCCTGCGCGGTCAATATTTTGATAACATAGGAATTGGGCCGAATCGAGACGTTGCCCGTCTTGAGAGCGAGAGGGACGTAGCTGACATGGGTGCTTCGTTTGGCGATTTTGTCGACCGAGGGACCGACGGAGCAGCCGTTGACGCAATGTCCTTTGAGGGTGCATCCTTCCATATTGGACAGCTCTTCCATCGAATAATCGCGATTCATCAGATGCTTGTTGGTCGGAAGGATGGCATTCGGGTTCGGCCGGTAGCCCGGCGTCGTGACATTGAGCGTCGGGTTGAGGCTCCACCCGGCTTTTTTGGCCCCGTAGTAAAACAGCTCTTCTTTCGGAGTGGTCGGAGCGAAGTGCACGGGCAAAGTCGCCTCGACTTTCTCGTAATAGGGGATCAGCGTATTGTAGCTGATCGGCCATATCCCGTCGATCGCCGCAGGAAAAGCGCGCGGCGACTGCGTCCAGTAATGCTGGGTGGTTCCCCCGACCCCGGAAAGCTGCCAAATGTCGCCTTTTTGGCGCATGACCCGGTGCCAAGGCGTGCGCCGACGATCGGCCGGACCGAAGCGAAATACGCCGGACGCTCTGTCGTTCATGTTGTTTTCAAGCGAGTTGTATAGCCGCTTATAGATCCCGACATCCAGATCGTCGTAGCTGGAGCTCCATTCCGCGCCCCGCTCGCTATTCGGGTTTTCCCATTTTTTGTTTCCGTACCACGGACCGGCCTCCAGCACCAGCACGCTTAATCCCGCTTCTCCGAGCTCCTTGGCCGCGACGGCGCCGCCGCCGCCGGACCCGATGACGATTACGTCCGCATCAAACAATGGTGGATTCCCCTCCGTTTCGTTCGATCTTCAACAAATAACCGCTAAGAGCGCGATAGCCTAAAGCAACTCCCGGGTATTCGACCTGCTTCCATCCGTCGGGGAAGTGTTCAAGTTCCCTTTCGTTCGGCGTCGCGAGTCTGCTTGTTCCGTACGCGGACCATTCCGAGTAATAACCGAACATGGTAAGTCTGGTGAGATAATCCACGACGAATCTCACCAGCTCCCCGTTATTTTGATACGGGACAGGCAAGGCTCCAAGATCGCAGATGAGATTTTCCAACATGGAGAGCGTCCGGATCCGATCGGTCGGCGAAAGGGAGGCGAAGGAACTTCCTTGAATAGCTGCTCTTTGAGGATCTTGAGCTTTGCCGGCAGCGATGAATTGAGAGGCGCCGACGTTGAGCAGCGTGGCTGTCGCCGCGGCTTGCGGGATAACGGTTAAGCCCATCCCCATGACAAGGGAAAGACTATGGTCCAGCACCCAGATCAAGTACTCGTGAACCTGAAGCTGGCTGGCGGCATCTGCCTTTATCGAATCGTCCGGTTCCGCTCTCATTTGCTGGTCCCGGCAGATCGCTTCGACCAGTGCCCGAAAGGTCTCGATCAGGAGAGGATCCGCGGATTCGGCGAACGGTTTGGCTTGTTTCACGCGATTTCAACCTTCCGTTAGATGTAGTAGAGATCCTTGGTTTTTGAAATTCGCGATTTATTTTTTCCAGTCCCGCCATTCCTATTCATTGACTCGGAGGATTCGATCGGCGCCCTGCTGAGGCATTTTACATTAGACAAGCGAATTCTGCTTCAGAGAAGTCGATAATAAACTCGCTCTGCTGATCAGTTCCCGAAAAGTCCGAGCGTAAAAGTCGGGAACGGCGTAATCGCTTGCAACTCCGACGGCTGCGGATATTTTAGCGGTTTGTATGACTACGGGTTCGGACAGGGCCTCAATCAGACGCTTCGCTTCGTTATCCTCGCGGCATGTAATCACAACAAATTCATCTCCTGCATACCTGCAGACATAATCCTGTCCGGTCGTAATGGCCCGAAGGCGATTCGAATACTCGATAAGGATATCGTCCCCCACCGGATGTCCGTACATTTTGTTGATTTCGCCGAAATTATTGAGATCGATAAACAGCAGTTGGAAAGAGGTGCCGCGATTCAAAAAATGCTCGCCGATTTGCTGGATATAGGGCGCGCGATACAAACCGGTCAGCGGATCCACGATTCGGTTCAATTTAATTTGAAGAGTCTCCCGGGTGACTATTCCGACGACCTGATTTTCCCGGGTGACGAGCAAGCGCTCAATGCAATGGCGTTCCATCGTTGCCAAGGCGTCCCAAGCAAATTGTTCAGTCGAGACGCTGATCGGGTTAGGGGTCATTGCGTCGGCTACGATGCGATTGGGATGGGAGGAACGGAGATCGCGAGACGTAACGATCCCTATCGTCGTTCCGTAATCCGAGACGGCGAGGGAACCGACTTTGAGTTCATTCATCCTGTCGGATACATATTGCACGCTTCGGTCCGATGAGACCGTATGAACCGGGGATGACATGAATTCCGACACCTTCATTGCAACTCGACCTCCCGCTGAACCGACAGCGAAATTTTCAGTTCGGAACGGAGAACCATGTTGTCGCTGATCAACCGATCCGCTTCCTCCAGAATGATTTGTATAAGCAGATGTTCGTCCAACATTTGCAGAAGGGAATTTCGGATCAAGACCGCTTCAATCTTGGCGTGCTCCAGCTTGATGATCGTAAATTGTTCCGGCGATAGCGCTTGCGCCATACGCTTCACCGCTTCCGGTCCGATCGGCGCTTTTTTTCCAATAATCAATAAATCCTGCATAGGCGGAACTTCAAACTCTGAAATTTTCATAGAGAGCGTTGCTTTTCGGAAATAGTTGATCTTGTCCTGCACCTTGATTTCTCCTTCGTGTTCGGGTGAAACTACACATTCCATAGCCTTACTTTAATCTAGTCGGTTCTCCGAATAAATAGCCTTGTCCGATCTTGACTCCCAATGCTAGAGCGACATCCTTATCTTCCTCTTCTTCGATTCCTTCCAAGATCAGACTGGACTCGTCTTGGCAGTACTCGGCAAATAGCGCGACGACTTTTTGTTTCCTCTTGCACGCACGCAATTCGGCGGAGAAGAATCGGTCGATTTTAATGAAATCCGGCGAGATGTCCAGAATATTTCGGAACGAAGTCGTTCCATCGCCTACATCATCGAGCGCAATCAAGAAACGTTGTTCGCGCAGCAAACGGATCGCAGCTCTGAAAGAAGCGCTTTTCCATAAAACGCCCTCAAAAACGGACTCATTAATCTCAAACACGATTTGCTTTCTACAGGGCTCGACTTGCTTGACCAGGGTGTCGAGAAAATCAATGAACAAAGGCGAAGCCAAGGTTGAAGGGAAAATGTTGATAAACAGCAAGCCCTGTTCGCGCGATTCCGGAGAGCCGAAGTAAGTAGAGACGGCATGGGAGATGGAGTAAGAATCGATTTCGAACAGCTTGTTCTGTTCCATGGCGTGCCGAAATAAAAGGTCCGGGCTTATTTGGGAGTTGCTGCGAAGAAGAGCCTCGTAACCGAAAATGCTCTTTTTGGGGAGCTCATAAATAGGCTGGAAAACATGGTACAAATCGTCTTGAACGATTAATTGTTCGATGTCGGGAATCAACGGCTCCCCTCCTTTGGCATGAAAATGAAAATAAGAAGCCACTCCGAACTGGAGCAGCTTACGCTTGGAAGCAACAAATTCGGCCATCCAGCTATACAAGAGGTCTGTCTTAAGACTCATGGAGTAAGCTCTGCTCTCGCTAAAAGTCCTCGTTATGTACGACAAAATCCTTCTTTATACCCAATTATTCGCCAAAAATCTACCAATCCCTCCCGAACGTGCGTTCTATAAATCGATTTTGCGAAACGGAGACGCGCCTGACGATAATCTTTGTTGAACGGGGTTATCAACTAAGGTATGATAATATCGTTATCCGATATCGATAATCAAAGGTGGTGCGCTTGAATGATGGAGGAACAAATCAATCGAAAGCTATTTCTGGGATTCATACAGATTCACATCCTGCATCATGCCGCTCAAGAAGCGATATTCGGATCGTGGATGCTAGAAGAACTGAAAGAGCATGGATATAAAATGAGCGCAGGAACGCTTTATCCGCTGCTGAGAACGATGGAAATCAGCGGTCTGTTGGAACGGGAGGACCGAAATGTCGGAGGGAAAATCCGCAAATACTATCGGACCACCGAAAAAGGCAATCAGGTTCTCGTTGAAGCGCGCAACAAGGCTTATGAGTTGTTTAGGGAAATCCAAGACTGAATAGGAGTCCGCTTCCTTGCGCGCCCCCAATCTACGGATGAAGGAGTTATCATTGCGATGGAATCGAATCAAGCCGCTGTTCAAGTCCAGCCGAAAGGCAAATGGCGGGCGCTTTTGGAAGTGTTTGGGGTCTCGACCAAGCTGGGATTTACTTCGTTCGGAGGGCCAGTCGCCCACCTTGGTTATTTTCACGACGAATACGTCCGCCGGCGCAAATGGTTGGATGAGCGAAGCTACGCGGATTTGGTGGCGTTATGCCAGTTTCTGCCCGGACCGGCGAGCAGCCAGGTCGGTATCGGCATCGGCGTCATCCGCGCAGGCTTGATGGGCGGTTTGATCGCATGGCTTGGCTTTACGTTGCCCTCTGTCATTGCCTTGGTTTTATTCGCCTTTCTGCTGCAAGGTTTTGATATTGGCGGAGCGGGATGGATTCATGGGCTCAAAATCGTCGCCGTAGCGATTGTCGCCCATGCGATCCTGGGTATGGGACAGAAGCTGACGCCTGACCGGAACCGGGCGACGATCGCGATAATGGCGGTATCGGTTACGCTGTTATGGCAGACGGCGTTCACTCAGGTTTTGCTGATTATTGCAGCGGGGATGATCGGACTGTGGATGTACCGGAATGCGGCCGTTCCGGATGCTCCCAGCCTGCAGGTGCCTGTAAGCCGCGGTTTTGCCGTCTTATGTCTCGTTCTGTTTTTTGGCCTACTGATCGCACTGCCTCTGCTTCGACCGTTATTCGTCGGCGGGCCGCTGGCGCTATTCGACAGCTTTTATCGTGCAGGTTCTCTTGTATTCGGCGGGGGCCATGTCGTGCTTCCCTTGCTGGAAAGGGAAGTCGTGCCCACCGGATGGGTCGGCAGCGAGGATTTTCTCGCCGGATATGGCGCGGCCCAGGCGGTGCCCGGGCCGTTATTCACCTTTGCAGGCTACTTGGGGGCGATGGCGAACGGAATACTCGGAGCCGCGATCGCGACTACGGCTATTTTTCTGCCGGCCTTCTTGTTAATTCTAGGAGCTCTTCCATTTTGGAATTCCTTGCGTGCAAGCCCGAAGGTCCAAGGCGCTTTGATCGGCATCAATGCGGCGGTCGTGGGCATCTTGCTCGCAGCGCTTTATAATCCATTGTGGACCACTGCGATATTGGCGCCTGCAGATTTTGCATTGGCTGCGATTTTGTTTATTATGCTGGTATTCTGGAAAGCGCCGCCGTGGGTGGTCGTTTTGTCAGGAGCGGCAGGGGGGACGATAGTTTCTTATTTATGACTCTGGATACAGGCGACTGGATGTCAAAAGACCGTCAGGTCCCGGTCATTGCGGCATTACTGAACAATGGCTATAATCACAAAAGACAGACATCATTCAACATGGAAGTGAAAGTGATGAGACTTGTTTCGACAATGAACTGTGTCGAAGGAATGGAAATCGCGAAACCGATATTTACGGACAGCGGTGTCGTATTGCTGGGCTCGGGAGTCAGATTGAATCAACGAATCATTAAAGCGCTTCTCGATCGTAATATCGGTATGGTTTACGTCAGAGACAAGTCGACCGATGATTTGGTGATTCAGGATACGATTCCGCTTGAAATGCGAATGGAAGCAACTCATGCGATCAAAGAAACGTTTGTCGGGATGGCGAACTTCGATAAAAAATATACGAGAACCGTAAATTACATGCATCTGGACAAGCTCCAAAATGTGTTTAAAAGCGTCATCCGGGAGTTGAAAAATTCCAAAAGCGAAATGAATCTGCTCATTAACGCTTATGCGCATGACAATTATCTTTTTTCCCATTCGGTTAATGTTACGATCTATTCGCTGTCGATGGCGATAAAGCTTGGCATGGACGATAAAAAACTGACGGAAATCGCGATGGGCGGCATTTTGCACGATATCGGGAAGACCAAAATTCCGCAGGAGATTTTGAACAAGCCCGGAAAGCTTACATATGAAGAATACGAGATTATCAAGAAACATCCGGAATATGGATTTGAAATCTTAAGAAACGAATCATCAGTGTCGCTTCTGACCGCGCACTGCGCTTTCCAGCATCACGAGAAGCTGGATGGAACCGGATATCCCAGGGGGATAAAAGGAGACGAGATTCACCCCTGCGCGAAGATTATGGCGATCGCAGACGTGTTTGACGCGATCACTTCCCTCCGCAGTTACCGTAAGCCGCTTCTTCCCCACGAAGCGCTGGAGATTGTTTTCGCCGGCGCGGGCACGCACTTTGACTATGATTTGGTCCAAACGTTCCGCACATCCGTCGCTTCTTATCCCATTGGAGTTACTGTGAAGCTGAATACGGGAGAAACGGGAGTTGTTGTCCAATATATCTATAACGCCCCCGGACGCCCTGTCGTCCGAATCATCAAAGATCCGAACGGCCAGGAGCTGTCGAATCCTTATGAATTGGATCTTTCCAAACATTTGACCCTGATGATTATTGCGTGCGATGCGATAATGGGGTAGACGGAAGCAATAATCTAATAACCAAGGAAAAAGGACGAATCTTCCATGGTCATCGATCTGAGAATCGCCTCAAATTCCATCGTTGGCGAAGGTAAGCAAGCGTAAAATAGTCCCCATCTCATCCGAAGCGAGGACTATTTTCGCTTACTCTTTATGAGCTACCGGATTCTGCGGAATACCCATACATTCGAACGGAGACGAATTAGCACAAAGCCCGCGGCCAGCAAACATCTGGTGGCAGGAGCCAAGCGAAGGCCAGGTCTGAGCAGTTGACGGCAGGGTCTGGCGTTGCCAATGATACAAACGTCAACAATCCGCCTTACTCCAAACCTATCACGTGCAAATGTGATCGTCACCACATCAACCCGACGACGCGGTCTACGGGGACGGCGTTGAGAGGTTTTTGCCATAAAGGTCACCTCCCCTCTTCTTCAATTACCCTAGTAAATGCTTATTTGTAATAATAGGAAACTGTCAAATGAACTCATCTTAATGAAATGGGGTCAGTATCTACTGAAGATTCGACTATCTTTCCATAAGCTTGTCGTAGCGAAGAGAGACGATAAACCGCTTATAATAGAATAAAAAGCGCCGCGGCCTTTTCGCACAATGGTCTTTTCATCGGGGGGAGGAAGCTTATGTACAAGCTGATCATCGTGGATGACGAGTATTCGACGCGCAACGGTCTGAAAATCTGCATCCATTGGTTCGATTACGGCATCGAAGTCGCCGGGGAGGCCGAGAACGGCAACAAGGGGCTGGATCTGGCCGAACGGGTCCGGCCGGACATTGTGCTGACCGATGTGAAGATGCCGGGCATGGACGGGATCGAGATGGTGAAAAGGTTGAAGGAACGCCATCCCGATACGAAGATCGTGTTCATCAGCGGGTACGACGATATCGAATATTTGAAATCGGCGATGAAGATGGATGTGGTGGATTACATTCTGAAGCCCGTTAATCTGCAGGAACTGACCGCGGTTATCGAGAAAATCATGGCGATGTCGAAGCGGGAGGAGAACCGCAAGGATATGCTGCAGCGGCTGTCCGCCAAGCTGAACGAGAGCATCCCGCTGCTGCGGGAGAAGTTCTTCATCCAACTGATCAAGGACGGCAACATGGACCGCGCCTCGACGGAGAAGCGCATCGATTTCCTTGACTTGCGGCTGTCCTACCAGGCGCCTTATTGCGCCATCATCATCGGCATCGACAACCCTCGGACCGTGTTCGAGAAGATGCCCGAGCAGAATACGCAGCTGATTTCCTTTGCCATTCAAAATATTTGCCGGGAAGTCGTGGAGGCGCGCGCTTCCGGAAGCGCGTTCGAGCATCAGCGGGGGGAATACGTGCTGATCGTAGAACTGCCGGAGAATGAAGGGGAGGAGATTATTTTCCCCTTGGTCAGCGAATTGATGACCAGTCTGAACGGGTTTCTGAGTCGGATGGTCGGCGGCATCAGCCTGACGATCGGGATCGGCGGCACGGTCGAGCATCTGGGACGATTGGCCGACAGCTACCAGATGGCGTCGGGCGCGATCGAGCGCAAGCTGTTTCTCGGCAGAAACCAGGTCGTCACCTTCGACGCGATGGCGGCGCGCAAGGACGTCGATTACCGCGCCGTCAACGAACGAATGACCTCGCTGTCCTCCGTGCTCAAGTCGGGAGACGCCGTTCAGGTGTCGCATCGGCTGGACGCGCTGTTCGAAGAATTGCGCGGAAGCTCGGGCATCGGCTATATCGATTGCCAGCGGATAGGGCTGCAGGTGCTGCTCGTCGCGTCGCAGTTTCTGTCCGAGTCCGGCATTCGCGCGGGCGATCTGGGCGAACGGGAGTCCGAAGCCTGGGCGCAGCTGATGAAGCTGGAGACGCTGGACGATATGAGCCATCATCTGAAGGTGTATTTAACGCAGGTATGCGAACGGATCGAGCATCGGGAGGACAGGAGAATCCCGGAAGTCATTACGGAAATCATGCGCATCATTCAGGAGCGCTACTCCGAAAACTTGACGATCGCGGACATTGCCGCGCAGGTGTATCTGGCTAAGACGTATATTTGCCTGTTGTTCAAGCAGGAGACCGGGGAGACGATCAACGAATATATAACCAGGGTCAGAATGGAGCAAGCCAAGAAACTGTTGAACGGCACGGATCGCAAGCTGGCGGAGATCTGCACGGCGATCGGCTATGCCGAGCCCAGCTATTTCACGAAACAGTTCCGCAAATATACGGGTATGAATCCGAGCGACTATCGGGACATTCACAGGAGGACGGACGGATGAACGGGAGCAGGTGGCGCGGCGCCGGCTGGGCGACGCTGGGGGACAGCATCACTGCGGCCGGCGGGTATCAACCGCTCGTGCAGCAGGCGCTCGGCTTCGCCCGGGCGGACAACTTCGGGCGCGGAGGCTGCCCGCTGACCGCAGGCAGCGACCGGGACGAAGGAGCGACCGTTCATATGGGCCGCCGTCTCGAAGCGCCGTACGATTGCATTACGATATTCGCGGGGACGAACGATTATCGGCTGAGTATGCCGCTGGGGGAGCTGCGGGCGGTGGGCGGCGTGTTCGACGATCGCACTTTTTTCGGCGCCTATCAGACGCTGGTAGAGCAGCTGCAGAGCCGTTATCCGCTCAGCCGGATCAATCTGTGGACGCCGCTGCAGCGGGACAAGGACGGATACGATGGCGAGAGGCGCAACGAAGTCGGCTGTCTGCTGGCCGATTATGCGGCTGCCGCGATCCGGGTCGGACAGGCGTACGCTTTGCCGGTGCTGGATTTATACTCGGTCAGCGGCTTCAACAAGCTGACGCTGGATACCTTCACCAGCGACCGGCTCCACCCTAACGAGGCGGGCTTCCGGCGCATCGCCGATACGGCCATTTCGTTCCTGGGCGCGATTTGACCCGGATGCCGCGGCAGGATAGAGACGGCTTCACGGCGGGAGGTAAACGGAGCGATGGGGATTTGGCGTAAATTACAGCTGTTGTGGCTCACTTACCGGAAGATGCTGCTGCTCTATCTGTTGGTCGTGCTGCTGCCGGCCGGCGTTATGCTGTATTCCTATTTCGAGAAATCGGCCGATATTTTGGAGCGCCAGGTCACGGAGTCGATGCTGAAATCCGTCCAACAGGTGAAAATCAATCTGGATTATCGCCTGTCCAAGGTGGGCGATATTTCCGATGCGCTCATTCTCAACTCCGATCTGTACGACATTCTCGCCCTCGATCCGCTTGTCGGCACCAAGTTCAGTCAAGTGGAAGAGGAGAAGAAGCTGGGCAATCTGATCCGCAGTCTTCAAGGCAGCGACATTCTGAAAATCAAGCTGTACGTCAACGCCGACAAAATGTATGCGGGCGAGCACGTCAACTTCTTCAGCCTCGACCTTGCGCGGGAGATGCCGTGGTACGACGCTGTAATCGGACGCAACGGCGCAGTGGAATGGATACCGACGCATGTCGAGAATTATATCAGCTCGCCCGGCGAGGTCCGGGTATTCTCGTCCGCCCGGATGATTCGGGACCCGAACGAATATGCCCGCGTGATCGGCATTCTGATGCTGGACATGCCGGAAGCCAATCTGGCGGCCATTCTGAACGACGCCGAGCTGGACGTCTCCAATCGGAACATGTACGTCGTCGATCGGGACGGCGTCATCGTATCCCACGGGCAGCCGGACAAGATCGGCGGCAAGCTTCCCGTGCCGGAGTCCGTCGGTTTGTTCGGCAGTCGGCCGTCCGGCATCGAGAAGTTCGCGATGAACGGGCAGCCTTACTTCATGATTCACGCCGCGCTGGGCGCAGGCGGGTGGAGCGTGGTATCCTTGCTGCCGGCCCGTCAGATCAACCATATGAACAACGATTTCAATTTCGGATTTTCGCTTATTTTGACGTTGTCGCTGGCGCTGCTGTTTATTCTGGGCGCTTTTCTCGTGTTTGTGCATGTCACCCGCGGCACGATCAATCGCGTCCGCGATATTACCGAGCAATTGCGGGAGCGCGGCGCCGCCATGATCGAAGAAGGAATTCCCCACCACAGCGGCGTCGTCATTCGGCTGGAGAAGAGCGTGGCGCACATGCTGTCGACGTTCCAGGATCTGATCGAAGACAATTACCGCGTCAAGGAGCAGGAGAAGGAAGCGAGATTTCGGGCTTTGCAGGCGCAGATCAACCCGCATTTTCTGTACAACGCGCTCGATACGATCAATTGGATGGCGCTGACCAAGGGCGCGCACGACATCAGCCGGATGCTGAACATGCTGGCGCAGTATTTTCGGCTGACCTTGAACAAGGGCAAGGACATCGTGTCGCTGGAGGACGAGATGAACCTGGCGCGGGCCTATCTGGAAATCCAGAAGCAGCGGTTCCATAACTTCGATTACGCGGTGGAGTGTCCGGAGACTCTGTCCGCCCGGCTTATTCCCAAGCTGTCGATTCAGCCGCTGATCGAGAACGCGATTCTGCACGGCATTCAAGGCGTCGAAGGTCATTACGGCAGCATTCGGGTGGAGGCGGAACCAATCGTAGACGGCGGCGGGTTCGTGATCCGGGTGTCCGACGACGGGAACGGCATGAACGAGGAACAGGTGGCGCAGCTGTATGCCAGCCTGGACGCCCCGCCGTCTCCCTCGCCGTCCGGCTACGGTCTGTACAACGTATGGGAGCGCGTGCGGCTGTTCACCGGCGGCGAAGGCAGGCTGCATGTTCGATCGGCGCCGGGAGCAGGGACGACCGTCAGCCTGTTCATGCCGGAGCGCGCGGAGCCAGGCGGCTCGCTGTAACCGGCGAATGGCGAGGCAAGATAGGACAAGGCTGTCCCGCAAGGCTGCAAGCAGGCCGGGCCGGGGCGGCCTTTTTTGCTGCGCGACCTGAAGAATGTACCAGTACCGTTGAACGATGTGCCTCACGACCGATCTCCTCCGGCCGCTATGATTAAACCAGGATCAAGCAGCGACGCTGGAGGGAGGGATAGCATGAAGGGCCGTATTCAATGGACTTCTCAAGTCAGACGCAATTACGATTTATACTTGTTGCTTATTCCGGGACTCGTATTTTTGGCGATCTTCAAATACACCCCGATATACGGCCTTGTCATCGCGTTTCAGGAGTTCAATATTTTCAAGGGCATTGGCGGCAGCGAGTGGGTCGGGCTCAAGCAGTTCGAGCGGTTGTTCTCCTCCGACGATTTCGGCAGGGTCATGACGAACACGCTGCTCATCAGCTTGTACAAGATCGTCATCCTGTTTCCGATTCCGATCGCGCTCGCGATTTTCCTGAACGAGGTCGGGAAAATGTGGTTCAAGCGCACGGTTCAGACGATCATCTACTTGCCCCATTTTCTGTCGTGGGTCATTATCGCGGGATTGTTCGTCAACATCATGTCGCCCTCCAACGGCATCGTGAACAATATCATCGAATTTTTCGGCGGCGAACCGGTCAACTTCTTCATGGACAACGACTATTTCCGCAGCGTGATCGTGGCCACGGCCGGCTGGAAGGAAGCGGGCTGGAACGCCATCATTTTCATCGCCGCGATCGCCGGACTCGACCCCGAATTGTACGAGGCTTCGAAGCTGGACGGAGCCAGCCGGATTCAGCAGATTTTCACCATTACGCTGCCCGGGATCGCCTCGACCATCGTGCTCATGTTCATTTTGCGGATCGGTCATGTGCTGGAGGCGGGAACGGAACAGATTCTGCTGCTGTACAACCCGACCGTCTACGAGACGGGCGACGTCATCGGCACCTACATTTACCGGATGGGGCTGACCTCGATGGAATACAGCTTCTCCACTGCCGTCGGGCTGTTCGAATCGGTCATCGGGTTCTTCCTCGTCATCGGAGGCAACTGGATGGCCAAGCGGGTGACGGGCAAGAGCATATGGTAACGAAGGAGGCGAACGAAGTTGGAGCATTCAATCAAACGGCCATGGTCTGAGAAGATTTACATCGGGGCGGTGTACGTCATCCTGATCGGCTCGGGCATTCTCTGCCTGTTTCCCTTCTTGAACGTGCTTGCCAAGTCGCTCAGCGCCAACTGGGCGATCATATCCGGCAAGGTGGGGCTGCTGCCGGTGGCCTTCACGATGGAGAACGTCATGTTCGTCCTTCGCGACCGGCTGTTTCAGAACGCGTTCCTGATCTCGGTCTTCGTCACGGTCGTCGGCTCGCTCGGCGCGGTCCTGTTTACCGCCGTCTCCGCGTATCCGCTGTCCAAGAAGCATCTGCCGGGCATCAAGTTTATTTTGCTGCTCTACATCTTCACGATGCTGTTCAACGGCGGGCTGGTGCCGACCTACCTGCTGATCAAAAATCTTCATCTGATGGACAATCTGGCCTCGCTGATTTTGCCGGCCCTGATCAATGTGTTCAACCTGCTGCTGATGAAAAATTACTACGAGAGCCTGCCGGAAAGTCTGGAGGAATCGGCCAAGCTCGACGGCGCAAGCAACCTGAGAATCGTACTCTCCATCGTCATTCCGATCTCGGCGCCGGTATTCGCGACGATCAGCCTGTTCTACGCGGTGTACTTCTGGAGCAACTGGTTTCACCCGATGCTGTATTTGAACGATCCTTCGCTCAAGCCGCTGCAGCTGTATTTACGGGACATTATTTTGCAGGCTTCGGACGAGAATCTGCTCAACCAGGACATCGACGCGCTGCTCAATCTGTCGCCGGAGGGCATTCGCAATGCGACGATCATCGTATCGACGATCCCGATTCTGCTCGTCTACCCGATGCTGCAGAAGTATTTTATCAAGGGGATTTTGATCGGTTCCGTTAAAGGTTGACCGGGCCGGGACGGCCTTGCCGGACGGAATAATCCCTTGCGCTTGGATCGCGGCAAGCTTGTACCCATTTGCGGCAAAGCGCAGCGGGTTTATTTATAATAAAGCTTATTGGAGGGGTTAGAGATGTCGAGGAAAAAAGGGCTCGCCGCACTGCTCGTACTGCTGCTGTCGTTTGCGACGATTCTGGCGGCATGCGGGGGCAACAACAAGGACGCCGGCGGCAATTCCGGCGCAAGCCCGGCTTCGCCGAGCGCAAGCGCCAAGGCGCCGGAAAGCTCTGCGGCCGCGCCGGAAGAGAAGCCGGTTCTGAAAGCTCTGCGCAATTACATGCAGGACGATTACAACAGCTACCCGGTGAATCAGTACATCCAGGAAAAGACGGGCTATACCGTTCGAAACGATATGCTGCCGCAGGAGAAGCCGGGCGACAAGCTGAACCTGATTATGGCTTCCGGCGCGGATTACGATTTCATCGACGCGATGAATACGCAGGACTTCTTCAACTTCGCGAAGAACGGCGCGCTGACCGATCTTACGCCGCTGATCGAGCAGTTCGGTCCCAATATTAAGCAAGCGCTTTCTCCGGAATCGCTGGCGGGCGCGACGGTGGACGGCAAACTATACGGCATTCCCACGCTTAACGTCAGCTACGTGAGGGACGGCTTGCTGATCCGAACCGATTGGCTGGACAAAGTCGGGAAGGCGATGCCGACGACGCTGGACGAATTCGTCGATGTGCTGAAGGCGTTTAAGGAGCAGGATCCCGGCGGCAACGGGAAGAACAACATTCCGTTCACGATTGACAGCATCGGGCTGGTGGACAACATCATGGGCGCGTTCGGCATTTACGGCCAGTGGAACGAGCTGGACGGCAAGCCGGTTAATGTATCGAGCCATCCGGCGTTGAAGGATTATGCGTCATTCATGCGTTCCTTATACGAGCAGGGACTGCTGGACAAGGAATTCGCCACGAATAAATCGGCCACTTCCGCGGAGAAGTTCACCAGCGGCCGCGCCGGCGTCATCTGGGCGCGCTGGTCGTCGATTCCCGGATACGACGAAGCGATCAAGAAGAACGTCCCCGACGCGGCTTATCAGTTCATTCCTCCGATGAAAGGTCCGGACGGACGGAGCGGATTTACGCAGATCGGAGGGTTCAACAAAATCACGTTCGTGCCCAAGTCGGCGAAGCATCCCGAAGACGTGGTGAAGATGGTCAACGCGATGCTGGACCCAGAGACGTTCAAAGGGATATTCGTCGGCGAGGAAGGCGTCACCTATACGCTCGAGAACGGCAACTATATGCCGATCGAGCCGGCGTTCTTCGAGCAGAGGGGCTCCGCGAACAACTTCGTGATCGGCATGGACGAAGCCAACTTCGTGACGTATTGGCAAGCGCGCCTGCAGAAGAGCAAAGCGATGTTCGACAACTTCCAGCTCGTCAACAGCATCCCCAAGGAGCAAATCCATCAGGACGTGCTGGCGTTCGCGCCATATTTGCCGAAATATTCGGCGAACGGAGCCAAGCTGGACAGCGCCGTGAACGACTACCTGATCAAGATGATCGTGGACGGCGTATCGGACGACTCCATCGCCGGCCTTCAGAAAGCCTGGAACGGCGCGGGCGGAGAAGAAGTCGCTCAGGAAGTGAGCTCTTGGTACGCGAGTAAATAAAGTCCGGTTCGGGGCTCCGGCTGTGCCGGGGTCCTCGATTCGTACGCGCCGTTCAGGGCGGCGAAATCCGGCAATCCCGACATCGGAGAAGACTGGAAAGCGGAGAGGAAGTGGCAAGGATGGCGAATTCCGGAGCAAGCGGCGCAGCTAGCGTTCCGCTGCGGTCGGCAGCGGTTGTTCATCGGTATGAGGGCAATCCCGTGCTGTCGCCCCGTCAAGTGCCCTACGGTCCCGCGATGGTGTTCAACGCGGGGGTAACCAAGTACGAGGGCAAATACGCGATGGTGTTCCGCAACGACTACGGAGACGAACAGGCAGAGCGGGTGCACGCCAGCCGGACGACGAATCTGGGGCTGGCCTTCAGCGACGACGGCATAAACTGGGAGGTGCGGCCTTCGCCTGTCTGGCAGTGGTGCGACGAAGAAGTGGATCGCGTGTACGATCCGCGCTTGACGGTTATCGAAGGCAAGGTGTATCTGTGCTTCGCGATGGATACGAAACACGGACTGCGGGGCGGCATTGCGACGACGGAAGATTTCGAGAGCTTCGACGTGGTCAGTCTGAGCGTACCGGACAATCGCAACATGGTGCTGTTCCCGGAACGAATCGGCGGCCGGTACATGCGGCTGGAGCGGCCGATGCCAGTGTATAGCCGAGGCGGACGCGACCGGTTCGATCTGTGGCTGTCCGAGTCGCCGGACCTGGTCTACTGGGGGAAGTCGTCCCTCGTGCTGGGCGTCGAGCAGGTCGCGTACGCCAACGACAAGATCGGTCCCGGCGCGCCGCCGGTGCGCACGAAGCAGGGCTGGCTGACGACGTTCCACGCCGTCGATATCGATCCGGCGCGCGGCAAGAACGGCTGGGAGCCGAAGTGGACGAAGCGCTACAGCGCCGGCATCATGCTGCTAGACCTGGACGATCCGCGCAAGGTGATCGGCCGCTCCCGTGCGCCGCTGCTGGCGCCGGAGGCTCCCTATGAGGTCGCGGGCGGATTTCGCAACGACGTGATCTTCCCCGGAGGCATGATTCTTGAAGACAGCGGAGAAGTGAAAATCTATTACGGAGCCGCGGATACGGTGGAATGTCTGGCGACCGCGCATGTGGACGACCTGATTGCCTTGTGCCTGAAGGACGGCCCGGGCGGTCCTGCGACGGATGGAGGATAAGCGAATGATGTACGATCTGGTGATCTACGGAGGCACGTCGGCAGGACTGGCCGCCGCCGTGCAGGCCAGCAGGCTGGGACTGCGCGCGGTTGTGCTGGAGCCGTCCGCGCGCTTGGGCGGGCTTAGCTCGGGCGGGCTCGGCGACACCGACTTCGGAGACAAAAGCGCGATCGGCGGATTGTCGCTGGACTTCTACCGGAGGCTCGGACGCAGGTACGGCACGGATAACGCGGCGGCATGGCTGTTCGAGCCCAAGGAGGCGCTGGCCGTGTTCCGGGAATGGGTTGAGGAATACGGGCTCGACGTGCGCTTCGGCGAACGGCTCGACCCGATCGATCCGCTCGTCAAGCAAGGGAGCCGCATTGCGGCGATCCGGATGGAATCCGGCCGCAGCTTCAGCGGGCGGATGTATATGGATGCCGGATACGAAGGGGATCTGATGAAAGCCGCGGGCGTGTCCTACGCGACGGGCCGCGAGTCCAACAGCGTATACGGGGAAACGTACAACGGCATTCAGACCGCCAACGCGGTGAAAAACCAACTGCCGCACGGCGTCGATCCATATGTGGTCAAAGGCGACCCGTCCAGCGGCCTGCTCCCCGGCGTCAATCCGGACGCCGGCGGCCCCGACGGACAGGGCGACCATAGAATTCAAGCCTACTGTTACCGGATGTGCCTGACGGACGACCCGGCCAACCGGGTATTCGTAGAGCGTCCGGACGGCTACGACGAGCGGGATTACGAGCTGCTGTTCCGGGCGATCGAGCAAGGAGAGCAAATCTTTTTCAAGCTGAACAAGGTGCCGAACCGCAAGACCGATTCGAACAATGACAAGGGCTTCTCCACGGACTATATCGGCTGCAACTATGATTATCCGGAAGCTTCGTACGCCGAACGGGACTTGATCGCGGCTGCGCACGAGCGCCACCAGCGCGGCTTGATCTGGACGCTGCAGCATCACCCGAGGGTGCCGGATCAGCTTCGCGCGTTTTATGCGCCGTGGGGGCTGCCCCTGGACGAATTCGAGGAGAACGGGCATTGGTCGCCGCAGCTCTACATTCGGGAAGCCAGAAGAATGGTGGGCGACTTCGTCATGAACGAACACCATATTTTCCTGCGTTCGCCCGTTGCGGACGCCATCGGACAAGGTTCCTACACGATGGACTCGCACAATGTGCAAAGGCATGTGAGCGCGGAAGGCTTCGCGGTTAACGAAGGCGATGTGCAGATCAAACTGAAGGGTCCGTACCCGATCAGCTATCGCGCCATCGTGCCCAAGGAAGAAGAGTGCGCCAACTTGTTCGTGCCCGTCTGCTTGTCGGCCTCGCATATCGCTTACGGCTCGATCCGCATGGAGCCGGTGTTCATGGTGCTGGGGCAATCCGCGGCGACCGCCGCGGCGCTCGCATTGGAAGCGGATATCCCCGTGCAGGCGGTGGATTACGCTGCGCTGAGGGCGCAAATGCTGCGAGACGGGCAAGTGCTGGCTTGATCCAGGGCGAGTATGCATACTCCGAGGATAGCAGATGTGCTACACGCCCTAGGCCCGGCTCCTTGCGTCAGCCTCCTTATAACTAAGCAAGAAGCTCTTGAATTCGTCCTGGCGACGGTTCAGGAGCTTTTTACGTTCAAGGTAGCGTTACGGCTATTCCCGCGAAGACGTCGTCCGGGTCGACGTGAGCAGGCACCTGCATGCGAAGCTGGCCGCCTTCCGGGCCCATCGCTGCCAGACCGAGATCGACGAGTGGGTATGGCGATCCGACCGCGAAGCGCTGTCCGGATTCGGCAAGCATGAGTATTTCACGCGCGGGGTTGGAAAGTCCGGCAAGGGGGGCGCTCACGATCTATTTTAACAATCGACTTGCCATTCGAGGGCAAATCGGATAATATGGACATCACAGGTCCATAATAAGTTTGCGGAGGGGAGGAAAGCATGCAATATTCCAAAAGCACGGATTACGCCCTGCACGCCCTGCTTCATCTCGCCCGTCCGGAGCTTCGGAATAACGTCGGCATCAAGGAGTTGTCCGGGATGTTGGAAGTCTCGGAGAGCTATCTGTCGAAGATCATGTCCAAGCTGCGACAGGACGGAATCGTGCGCGCGGTGCCGGGAGCGAACGGCGGTTATGAGCTGGCGCGACCGGCCAAGGACATCACCTTTCTCGATGTGGTCCAAGTCATCGAAGGCAGGCAGCAGATGTTCGAATGCTCGAACTCGCGATCGCGGCAGCATCGGCTGTTGGCGGAAGAAGAGGACGGGCGGGAGCCGGCGCCATCCAGAGGGAGCGAATGTTTGGTCGAGAAAGTGATGAACGGAGCGGAGCTGCAGCTTCACCGGTATTTGCGGGAGCACACGATCCAGTCGGTGCTGGATGAGGCGCTGCAGCGCGGCGGGTTTCAAGCAGCCAAGAAGCGATGAGCTTCTTGTAATCTAATTATGGACAATAAAGATCCATGGAGGTTGATTAGAAAAATGGAAAAACAACTGCTCGATGCGGCGATTATCGGCGGCGGCCCGGCAGGCTTAAACGCCGCGCTAGTACTGGGGAGAGCCAGAAAAAACGTGACGGTGATCGACGAAGGACGTCCCCGCAACGCGGTAACGCACGAGACCCACGGGTTTCTTACCCGCGACGGAGTCAGTCCCGGCGAATTTCGGCGAATCGCCAAGGAACAGATCGGCGCCTATCCGTCGGTGTCCTTCCTGGCGGATACGGCCGTGTCGATCGAGGGCGCGGATGGCCGGTTCCAAATCACGACGGCTCAAGGCGCCACGCTGCTTAGCAGAAAACTGTTGTTTGCCGTCGGCCTGAAGGATCGCCCGATGGATATCCCCGGACTGACGGATGTTTACGGGAAAAGCGCGTTCGTATGTCCGTATTGCGACGGGTGGGAATTACGGGATCAGCCGCTGGTTATCATTAACAAGGGAGCCGAGCTGATGCATTTTGCTCCTCTGATCTCCGGCTGGACGGACCGGTTTACGGTATGCACGAACGGCCCCGACGAGCTGACGGAGGAGCAGCGCGAAGAGCTTCGGCGGCACCGGGTGCCCCTGCTCGACTCGCCGATCCGCCGCATCGAATCCGATGACGGGATCGTGCGAGAGGTCGTGCTTGCGGACGGGACGGTCGTTCCGTGCAGGGGTATCTTTTTTAAACCGGAGCTGACGCTGGGATCGGACCTGCCCCAAACGCTCGGATGCGCGATGACGGAAATAGGAACGGCAGCGGTCGACGCATTCGGGAAAACCAACGTGCCGGGCGTCTACAGCGCGGGAGACGCGGCATCGCGGATGCATCAGGCGATCGCCGCCGCTTCGATGGGCGCGGTTGCCGCGGCGATGATAAACGGCGAGTTGAACGCTGAAGCTTGGGGGAGAAGCGAATGAATCACTTTTACGATGAAGCGGCGTGGGAGAAAGAGTGGAAGGATTACGGAGACTCGGTCGCGAACAGGCTGGCACGCGCCGGTGTCGATCTGTCCCGTTCTTTCGATTCCAAGGCGAAGTCGTTCAATGAGCAGTCCTTTAACGAAGAGGGAAGAAGGCGGACCGCGCGAATTATGAACTGGCTGGAAGTTCAAGGCGTAGAGTTCGAGGGAGCCTCCGTTCTGGACATCGGCGCCGCCTCCGGCGTATTCTCGCTGCCGTTCGCGGAGCGGGGAGCTTACATTACGGCCGTCGAGTCCTCTCCCCCGCTGGTCGAATTGCTGAGCGCCAACCTGGCCGGGTTCGGCCCGGACCGGGTGAACATTGTGGCGGAGCCGTTCGAGAATGTCGACGTGGAGGCTCGAGGCTGGAACGGGAAGTTCGACTTGGTTTTTGTCTCGATGTGCCCGGTCATTCGCGATTGGGAGAGCGTGGAGAAGGTGCTGGGCTGCGCAAGCCGGTTTTGTTACATCAGCCTGCCTGTCGGTTCGGCGGAGCATAGTCTGGCAAGCGAGATTTGGCCGCTTATCGTCGGCCAGCCGTTCAAGCCGGAGCCTACGGCTATGGGGTATCTGCTGCATCTGCTGTATCTCAAAGGCTACTCCTACCAATCGATCGTCACGCGGGAGACGAAAACGGCCGAGATGTCCCGGGAAGCGGCGCTTCAGGAAGCGATGAACTTGCTGAGCGGCCGGGGCTTGTCCGCCGACGAGGGGACCCGCCGCACGATTCAGGACTACCTGGAGCGCGCCTACCCGTCCGGAACGGTGCCCGTCAGTCAGGGCGGCCGCTTCGGCAAAGTCCTGATCCGTTTGCAGGACCTGTCTATGTACGGCTAGAACCAGGGGAAGCTTTGCCTGCCCAGCGCGCATCCGCGAGTGGCTGCGACGAAACCTCCGTACCGGTCGGTGAGGCTCGTTTGACAGCAGCGCGTCAATTCCCTATAATTTTATTGTACAGTTGTTCATTAAAATGACGGAGGGATTCGTGATGCGATTAAAAGGCAAAGTAGCGGTCGTCACCGGCGCCGCTTCGGGTATGGGCAAAGCGATTGCGGAATTATATGCGAAGGAAGGCGCCAAAGTCGTCATATCGGACCTGAACGTTGAAGGCGCGGAATTGGTCGCGTCCGGCATTCGGACAAGCGGCGGCGAAGCCGTCGCGATTAAGACGAACGTCGGCGACTTAAACGATGTCAACGCGATGATCGACAAAGCCGTCAACGAATTCGGTACGCTTGACATTCTGGTCAACAACGCCGGCATCATGGATAATATGGCCCCAGTCGGAGACGTGGACGACGAGAGATGGGATCTGATTTTCGACGTGAACACGAAAGGCGTCATGCGCGCGATCCGCAAGGCGCTGCCGATCTTCCTGGAGAAGGGAAGCGGCGTCATCGTCAATACGGCATCCACCGGCGGCTTCAGCGGCGCTCATGCGGGCGCAGCTTATACGGCTTCCAAGCATGCCGTCATCGGCATTACGAAGAATACCGGCTTCATGTACGCGCAGAAGGGCATTCGCTGCAACGCGATCGCTCCCGGCGCGACGATAACCAATATCGCCTCGACGATGACCAACATGAACGAATTCGGAGCGTCGCGGACGAAAGTGACGCAAGGCGTCATTCCGCGGGCCGGACAGCCCGAGGAAATCGCGCAAGTGGCGTTGTTCCTGGCGTCCGACGAGTCCAGCTTCGTGAACGGCGCAGTCATCGCCGCGGATGCCGGCTGGACGGCGGGCTTCTAAGCTGCGCCTGGCCGGAAGGCTGCAAGAAGAGCGAATCTTCTTGCAGCCTTTTTACATTTCCCCGATCCCGTTATATAATACAGGTTGCCATCAAGATATTAGACAGATGTTGAAAGAATTGTTCACTAACGTAAAATTGGCAAAAGGAAATAAATATACGGGATAACGAGCGGGGAATGGGAGATATGAATCCGAACGATTTGCGAGTCATCAATACGAAGAAGGCGTTGCACGAAGCGTTGCTGGCGCTGCTCAAAAATGCGCCGCTGGAATCGATCTCGGTATCGACGCTGTGCCGCAGAGCGGAAGTCAGCAGGGGGGCGTTCTATCTTCATTATAAGGACGTAAGCGCCCTGTTCGACGAGCACCTCCGCCATCTGCTTCAGGACTTGGAGGAATCCTATTACGAGCCATACCGTCTCGTTCCGGAACTCGTTCCGCATCTGCTCGATCCTTCGACGATCCGTATCTTCCATCATGTCAAGAAGTACCAGTCGTTCTACGAAATCGTGTTCGACAAGAATGCCTCGCTGTCTTACTACTATTCGCTGTTCGGCAAAATCAAGAGCTTAATGCTGGACAGCTCCTCGCTCCATCCGTCGGACGTTCAAAATCTGTCGCTGATGGTCGCGTATCAGACCAACGCGATCATGGGACTGCTGATCCAGTGGTACGAGGACGGCTTCTCCCACAGCCCCGAATATATGAACGAGCAGCTTGCCTATTTGCTGTATAGGTTGAACCCATAAGACGACTGATTTAATCGAAGATTACAGGGAACTGCTGTGAATGAATATCGGCAATCCGTTGTCAGATCTGGATGCGATTAAGCGATTGACAACCGGACGGGCATGAGGCATAATAGCCACATCTCTAATTGTAATATTTACAATTAATGAAAGTTGGACCGGCACCATGAGCAAATTCATTTTGCAGCGGCTGCTGCAATCCGCGGCGCTGCTGCTGGGCATTTCGCTGATCGCGTTCGGGCTGATGAGCTTGACGTCGGGCGATCCGGCCGAAATTCAGCTGCGTTCCGACGGGGTCCGGCCTTCGCTCGAAGCGATCGCCGCGATGCGGGTCGAGATGGGGCTCGACAAGCCGCTGTACGCGCAGTACGGGCATTGGCTGTGGCGGGCGCTGCATGGAGATTTGGGCTTATCCTTCGGCAGCGGTCGGCCGGTAACGTCAGAGCTGCTCGGCCGGCTGCCGGCCACGCTGCTGCTGACCGTCTGCGCGATCGCCCTGCTGCTGCTGACCGCGCTGCCGATTGGCGTCGTATCGGCTCTCTATCCGGGAAGCTGGATCGACCGTATCGGCCGGACGGCGGCGCTGCTCAGTGTCTCCATGCCCGGTTACTGGCTAGGCCTGCTACTGCTGTACTACGGAGCGGTAAAGCTGAAGTGGTTTCCGGTCACCGGGCTGGACGGCATCTCCAGCGTGCCGCTGCCGGCTTTTACGCTGGCCTTCGGTATGGCGGGAACCTATATCCGGCTCATCCGCGCGGGCATGCTCGACGCTCTCCGCCAAAGCTACGTGCGTTCGGCCAGGGCGCGCGGCTTGCGCGAAGCGGTCGTCGTCGGCTCGCATGCGCTGCGCAATGCGCTGCTGCCGACCGCGACGCTGCTGGGTATTCACTTCGGCCAACTGCTCGGCGGGGCCGTCGTCGTGGAGACGATATTCGCCTGGCCGGGTCTGGGCAAGTACGCCGTCGACGCGATCTTCTCCAAAGACTTCATCGTTATTCAAGGTTATGTGCTGCTTATGGCCGTAAGCGTCGTGACTGCCAATCTGCTGACGGATATCGGCTACAGGCTGCTGGATCCGAGAATTCGTCTCGGCAAGCCGGCGTAAAGGGGGAGTGCGGATGAACGTCCAAAATGCGTCTTCCCGTCGAAGCGCTGCCGTCTGGATCGGGGGCGTTCTTGTCGGCCTGGCGCTGCTGACCGCGCTCTTCGCTCCGTACCTAATGCCGTCGGACCCGCTGCTGATTAACCTGGACATCCGTCTCAGCCCGCCTTCCGCGCAATATCCGCTCGGCACCGATCATCTCGGCCGCTGCGTGCTGTCGCGGCTAATTGCCGGCACGCGGACGTCGCTGCTCTATTCGCTGCTGGCGCTGGGAGCGGTGATGCTGATCAGCGTGCCGGTCGGCGCACTCGCCGGTTACGTTGGCGGCCGCACGGATCAGACCGTCATGCGCCTTGTCGATCTGCTGCTGGCCTTTCCCGGTCTGGTGCTGGCGCTGGCAATCGCAGGGTTGCTCGGGCCGAGCCTGCGGAATCTGCTGTTAGCGTTCGTGCTCGTAGGCTGGGCGGGTCACGCCCGCATCGTTCGGGGGATCGTCCTGCAAATCAAGGAGAAGGACTTTATGCTGGCCGCCCGCGCCTCCGGCGCGTCGCATCGGCAGCTGGTGCTGCGGCATATGGTCCGCAACGCGGCCCGGCCGTTGCTCGTGCTCGCTTCCCTCGAGGTCGGAACGATGATCCTCTCGATCTCGGGGCTTTCCTTCCTCGGGCTCGGCGCGCAGCCGCCGACGCCCGAATGGGGGGCGATGCTGAGCGACAGTCGCGCTTACATGCAGACGGCTCCCCGGCTGATGCTGTTTCCCGGGCTGGCGATTATGGCGGTGGCGGCAGGCTTTAACCTACTGGGAGAAGGACTGAGGAAGGAATAGCCGGCTCATGGAAAAGGAGGGAGATCGGATGGCCAACGGCGATCTGTTGCGCATTCGCGGGCTGAGCGTGCAATTCGCCACGCCGGACGGGGCGGTGGAAGCGGTCCGGGAAGCGAGCCTGGACGTGCCTCCCGGTACGATCGTCGCCTTGATCGGCGAGAGCGGGAGCGGCAAATCGGCGACGGCGCTATCCGTCTTCGGGCTGCTCGATTCCCCCGGACGCGCGGCTGCGGGAGAGATCTGGCTGGGGGAGACGGACTTGCTGCGGTTGAAGCCGCGGGAGCTGCGCGAACGCAGAGGCCGGGATATGGCGATGATCTTCCAGGACCCGGCGAACAGCCTGAACCCAGTGCTGACGATCGGCTGGCAGATGATCGAAGCGATCCGCCGCCTTCGCCGCGTCTCGCGGAGCGAGGCGAAGGAGATCGCGATAGCCCAGCTGGCGCGCGTGGGCATGACTGATCCGGGGCTGCTGCGCCGCTATCCGTTCCAGATTAGCGGCGGGATGTGCCAGCGGGTGATGATCGCAATGGCGCTCGTCTCTGGGGCGCGGCTGCTGATCGCGGACGAGCCAACGACGGCGCTGGACGTCACGCTGCAGGCCCAACTGCTGAACGAGCTGTACCGGCTGCGGCGGGAGCGGGGGCTCGGCATCCTGCTCATTACGCACGATCTGGGAGTCGTGGCGGAAATCGCCGATTTCGTCTACGTCATGATGGAGGGGCGCATCGTGGAAGCGGCCGATGTCCACGCCCTGTTCGAGCGACCGGCGCACGATTATACGAGGAAGCTGCTAGACAGCCGCAGCCTGCGGGCCGATTCGCCCGCCCAGGCGGCTTCGGGACAGAGGGGGTGAGCGCTTGCTGCTCGAAACGCAACAACTGACGAAGATCTACCGGCATGAAAGGGGGTGGTTGGCCGCAGCCGAGCAGGTGACGGCGGTCGACCGCGTCTCTCTGCGGCTTGTCCAGGGCATGTCGCTGGGGCTTGTCGGCGAAAGCGGCTGCGGCAAAAGCACGCTCTCGCGCCTGCTGCTGGGACTGGAAAACCCGACCTCGGGGCGGATTATTTATCGCGGCACGGACATCACTGGATGGAGCCATCGGCGCATGCGTCCGCTAAGGGCTCTGATGCAGATGGTGTTCCAGAACAGCTTCGCCTCGTTCGATCCGCTGTTTACGGTGGAGCGGATTGTGACCGAGCCGCTGGAGAACGTCCGCAGGCTGTCGGCAGAGGAGCGCCGTAGAGAAGCGTTGGAATTGCTCGAGCTGGTCGAGCTGGACGAGCGCTGCCTTCGGAGGTATCCGCACGAATTAAGCGGCGGCCAGCAGCAGCGGGTCGGCATTGCGCGCGCTCTGGCGCCGAAGCCGGAGCTGCTGATCTGCGACGAACCGTTCTCAAGCCTGGATTTTACGCTGCGCCGAACGATGCTGCGGCTGTTTCTCGGGTTGAAGGAGCGGCTGGGGCTGACCTACTTGTTCATTACCCACGACTTGTCTCTCGTTCCCGAGCTGTGCGACGAAGCGGCGGTCATGCGCCGGGGCCGACTGCTGGAGACGATTCCGGCCGGGCGCATCCCGGAGCTGGGGCGCCACCCCTATACGAGGCAGCTGCTGGACGCCGTTCCCGCGCTGTCCCCGAGTCTTAGAAAACAAAGATAACTGGAGATGGAGAGCTGATCTTATGAGGAAAAGAAACGGATATACAAGGTTCCGTTGGCAAGCGGCCGCAATCGCGGCGCTGGTCGTGACGCTGTTGGCCGGCTGCGGGCAGAGCAAGGAGGAGGCTGCCTCAGAGGGCGGAGCTTCCGGCAAGCAGATTGTGATCGCGGTCGCGTCGGACCCGGCGCTGGACCGGCTCGACGCAGGCTCCTATCAAGGGGCGATCGAGGTTCATCCGATGGTGTACGACAGTCTGGTGGAGTATGGGGAGAAGGGGGCCGTCGTGCCGTCCCTCGCCGAGTCGTGGGACGTCTCGGAAGACGGCAAGGTCTATACGTTCCATCTGCGGAAGGGAGTTGTTTTCTCCGACGGAACGCCCTTTACCGCGGACGCCGTGAAGTTCTCGTTCGAGCGCTGGTACAAGGACCCGGCGAACTCTTCGCTTAACGTCGCCAAAAGCTTGCAGAAGATCGAGACAGTCGACGAGACGACCGTCCGCTTCACCTTCGCGGGCGCTTTCTATCCGCTGCTCACGGAGCTGACCTTCGCCCGTCCGGTCCGCATCATCAGCCCATCTGCAGTCGAGCCTGCCGGCGATCCGGAAGGCCGATTCGTGAAGCCGATCGGCACGGGGGCTTGGATGGTGGACAGCTATACGCCGGATCAGGAAGCGGTGCTTGTCCGCAATTCGAGCTACTGGGGCCAAGCACCGAAGCTGGCGAAGATTGTGCTGAAGGTAATCCCGGACGCGCAATCTCGGGTTCTGGCGCTGCAGAGCGGAGCGGTCGACATATCCGGAGGCTCCTCGGGCAAAATTCCGTTCGACAATTTGGAGCTGCTGCGGGGCGACAAGCAGTTGACGGTGCAGCAGGGAACGGGCACCAGCTCGCATTTTCTCATTTTCAACTACGACTTGCCGCAGCTGCAGGACGCGAGCGTTCGCAAGGCGATCAACCTGGCCCTGGACAAGAAAGCGGTCGTCGACAAGCTGCTCTCCGGCGCAGGCCGGGAAGCGCAGGGCTTGTTCCCGCTGACGGTGCCTTATGTGACGGAAAGCAACAACGTCTGGTACGGTTACGATGCGGAAGAGGCGAAAAGGCTGTTGCAGCAAGCCGGATATGCCGATTCCGACGGGGACGGCATCGTCGAGAAGGACGGCCGCGCGCTGGAACTCAACCTGGTGCTGCAGCAGACGGAATTCCCCGAGTGGAAGCCGATTGCCGAGTACGTCCAGTCCCAGCTGCAGATGGCGGGCATCCGCGTGCAATTGCAGGTGCTGGAATCGAACGCGTATTACGATGCGCTGTGGACGACCCGCAAATACGATCTGATTTTCTACCGGACGTATTCGGACGCTTACAATCCGCACGCCTTCCTGCTGTCGCTGTTCCATCGTACCGGCGAAGCGCCGGCGGTGGCTTGGTCGGACGCACGGCTAGAGGAGTTGATCGAGGAAGCGGTGGCGTCAACCGATCTCGAGCGGAGGCAGGAGCTGTACGACGCTTGGTTCGCCAGGGCGAGAGAAGAGGCGATCTATGCGCCGATCTATTATCCGGACGATATTTTCGTCGTGAACCGACGCGTGCAAAACTTCAAGCTCGGCTATACGACGTATACGCCGATCGTATGGAACGAACTGGATGTCGCGAACTGACGAACAGCTCCGGCGTTCGCGGATAATCGGAGGGGTAACAGATGCAATTGAAGGAAATTTCCCGTTACTGGACATCCGGGGCCGCCGCCTACGACAAGGTGGTGCGATCCCAGGTTCGCAGCCGGCGGACGGTGCGGATGTGGAAGGAGCTGCTGCAGGAAGGGCTGACCGCCCGTTCCGGGCAGAAGGTGCTGGACGTTGGAACCGGCCCGGGCTTCTTCTCGCTGCTGCTTGCGCAGATGGGGCATCGTCCGACCGCGGTCGACGCCTCTCCCGGCATGGTGGAGACGGCCGCACGTAACTTCAAGGAGGCCGGGGCGGACGTCAGGGTCTATGAAGGGGATGCGGCAAACTTGCCGCAGGAGGAAGACGATACGTACGACGCGGTCGTCTGCCGGGACGTCGTCTGGACGCTGCCCGACCCGGTCGGCGCATACCGCGAATGGTTCCGCCTGCTGAAGCCGGGCGGACGGCTGATCGTGTTCGACGGCAATTATTTGTTCGAGCGGCCGAGCGGCTTAAAGTACCGGCTGTGGTATGCGCTGGCCTGGACGCTGATTCTGCTGACGGAGCGGCGCGTCAGACAGCGGACGGACGAGACGGAGCCATCGCTAAAGGAGCTGCCGTTCGTTCGGGTGCTGCGGCCGGAAGCCGACGAGGAGACGCTTCGCGGCATTGGCTATCATGTCGAAGAGATTCGGCGCAACTACATGTCCGGTTACAAGCGGACGCTTCAGCATATCAAGTACGGCCACCTTACGGGCGTACGCTTCAGAATTATCGCGAGCAAACCGGTCGGAACCGGTCGGGAGCGTGTTTAACATGATAGCCCAGAAGTCTCCCGCCTCTTCAGGCGGTGTGATGAATGGGCTTCGGATGTGAGAGGGGTTCTCCTCTCGAACATCCGCTGGTGCTGCTGAAGGCGACAAAAAGAGGGATGCCCCGAGGTCACAGCTTGATGACCTTCTGGAGCATCCTTTTTTCGCTAGAAAGTATAAAATTCGCTATCCTCATCTGAATCGTCTCCGACAAAACGCATTCATCGTCCAGAGGACGCCGACGAAGACGCTGACGAATTTCGCGTTCGGAACACCGCCCAATGGCCCTTGCCGTCCTGCGGCGGCTTGGACGCGAATGTCGTGCCGATGTTCGCTCCTACTTCTTTGCGTCCCGACTTGGAACATTTTGCGTCCGAATCCGCGAAAAGGAGTGTTGTCACAAAAAAAGAAGATCCCCGTCGGAAAGGAAAGCGTACTCGCGCAAAAAGTGTCCGTATCGGACCGGCGTCGTTCCGTGATAGGCTCAGGCCGAGACAACAGCAATCCACCATTCCGGGGCCACGGAGCAAAAGGAGAGAATCATGGTTACGAACTCGACATCCTTGGGGAAGCCGCCTTCGAGAATACGCGGAACACGCGAGGGACGAGCGCCGACTCTATGGAAGCAGATTTCCCGCAATCGCTTCCTGTACGCGCTGCTCATCCCCGTGGCGATCTATTTGATCTTATTTAAATACGCGCCGATGGCAGGAGAGATTATCGCCTTCAAAAACTATCGTCTGTCCGAAGGCATATGGGGCAGCAGTTGGGTCGGCTTCGAGCAGTTCGAGAAGCTGTTCGCCAGCCGCGACTTCTACGTCGTGCTGAGGAACACGCTGCTGCTGAATTTGTACCATCTCGTATTTGCTTTTCCCGTTCCGATCGTCCTGGCCATTTTGCTGAACGAGGTGCGGGCGGAATGGTACAAGCGCACACTGCAGAATCTGCTCTACATTCCCCACTTCATCTCATGGGTCGTCCTGGGCAGCATCGTCATCGCGCTGCTGTCGCCGTCCACCGGCGTGGTCAACACCGTGCTGAAGGCGTTCGGCATGGAGCCGATCTACTTTATGGCCGACAAGTTTTGGTGGCCGGTCAGCTTTATCGTCTCGGGCATTTGGAAGGAAGCGGGCTTCGGCACGATTTTGTACTTGGCAGCGATGTCCGCGATCGACCCGACGCTGTACGAGGCGGCCAAGATCGACGGAGCGAGCAAACGGAGACAAATCTGGCACGTTACGCTGCCGGGCATCCGCAGTACGATCGCGATTCTGCTCATTCTTCAGGTTGGCAAAATGATGGATGTGGGCTTCGAGCAGGTGTACACGCTGCGCAACGACGCCGTCACGAGCGTGGCGGAAGTGATCAGCACATTCGTCTATACGAGAGGGTTGGTCAGCCTGCAGTATAGCTACACGACGGCGCTCGGCTTGTTCCAGTCGCTGATCGCCCTCATTCTGATCGTGTCGGTCAACCGCATCATTAAAGCGATGGGAGAGCGAGGCTTATGGTAACGACGGCAGAAGACAGGGGCGGCCCGCCCGCATCCGCAAGACGCGGGCGCCGAGGCTCGCTTGCCAGATGGCTGAACAACGTATTTTTGGCGCTATGCGCCTATGCCACGCTGTTTCCCTTCGTGAACGTGATTGCCACATCGCTGAGCAGCAGCCGGGCGATCAACGCTGGGGAAGTGTTCATGTGGCCGATCGAATTCAACGTCGACGCGTACCACAATTTGATTCGGGACGGCCAACTGATCGTCGCGATGCAGAACACGGTGCTCATTACCGTCGTCGGTACGGCGCTCAACATGCTGTTTACGATTATGGCGGCGTACCCGCTGTCCAAAGCTCGGCTTAAAGGCCGCAACTTCATGCTGATGGCGATTCTGTTCACGATGCTGTTCAGCGGCGGGCTTATCCCGAACTTCCTGCTCGTGAACAGTCTCGGTCTTGTCAATACGTACTGGGCGCTCTGGCTGCCCGCTCTGATCAGCGCCTACAACATGTTTGTGATGAAGGCGTTTCTGGAAGGGCTGCCGGAGGAGCTTGAGGAGTCCGCCTCCATCGACGGAGCCGGCGAGTTCACGATACTAACGCGTATCATCCTGCCATTATCCAAGCCGGTCATCGCCGCGCTGACGCTATTTTACGCGGTCGGCTGGTGGAATTCCTATATGAACGTGCTCATTTACATTCGCAGCACGGACAAAATGTCGCTGATGGTGAAGCTGTACCAGATGATCGATCTGGTCAGCTCGGAGCTGCTGCGCGGCGAGGGCGTCACGCAGGCGGTCATCACGCCGGAAAGCATTCGGGCCGCGGCCGTCGTCTTCGCGATTCTGCCGATCTTATGCGTCTATCCGTTCCTGCAGAAGCACTTCATCAAGGGTGTGCTGCTCGGCTCCGTCAAAGGGTAGTCGAGCAAACGGGGGATATCGAATGCATCCATTGGAAGCGTGTTCATCAAGTCCGGTTTTCGGCGCCGAATTCCGAGCGGCTTTGTGAACAAACTCTCAAATGCATTTTGATATAATAAAAAAAATAGGAGGGCGAACATGCAACAGAAGAGAAGCAGCAATAAGTCCAAGGGGAGTTTGGCGCTGATCATGGTTATGCTGGCGGCGCTGCTGGCGTCCGCTTGCTCAAGCGGCGGCAACGGAGAGGGTAGCGTAAGCGCCAAGCCGGATCAGGGGAGCGGCGGTCCGTCGGCCGGCGCGTCGCAGTCGGCATCCGACGATCCGTACGCGAACGCGCCGAGAAAGATCAGCATTTCAATGTTCGATCGCGGCCAAGTATCCAGCGACGAAGGCACGTACGAGGACAACCGCTGGGTGAAATGGATTCGCGAGCAGTCCGGCATCGACGTAACCGTCGTTCCGGTGCCGCGCAATCAGTCCCAGGACTCGCTGAACGTCCTGTTCGCGTCCGGCCAGGCGCCGGATCTCGTGTGGGAGTACGACCGCGCCTATATCGGCAAGCTGGTGACGCAGGGCGTCATTCAGCCGATCGGCGATTACATCGAGAAATACAGCACGTCCTATAAAAAATATTTGGAGGAAAACCCCGACCTGCTTCCGCACATGACCTTTAACGGGGAGATTTACGCCGTCACCGCGAAGCGGCCGATTACCTCCATCGCCAACCACGGCATGTGGATTCGGCAGGATTGGCTCGACGAGCTGAATTTGCTGCGTCCGACGACGGTCGAGGAGCTGGTCGAGGTCGCGAAGGCGTTTAAGCAGCATTATCCGGACAGCACGCCGATCGTCGGCCATACGACCGGCGACATCTATTCGGCGATGTTCGGCGCGATGAATTTCCTCTGGTATCTGGAGGACGGCATGATGCAGTACGGCGCGACGCTGGACCGGTTCGCCGACGTCATCGCTCTCGAAAAGCAGGTTTACGAACTGGGCCTCGTGGATCGGGAATATCTCACAGACAGCAACAATCAGCGAGCGGCCCAACTGTGGACGACCGGCAAGGCCGGCATCTATCTCGGACAATGGGGCGGCGGTGCCAACGATATTATGATCCAGGATATGCTGGCCAACGAACCGAACGCGAAGCCCGAGCCGCTGGAGATGGTCGCATCGCAGTACGGCAAATACGGCGCTTATCAGGAAGCTCCTCCGAACATTCTCGTCGCGTTCAACAAGGAGATGAAAAATCCGAAGGCGGCGATCGAGTACTTGGACTGGCTCATCGACAAAGGCTGGTACCCGCTCGCCTACGGGGAAGAGGGCGTGCACTACAAGCTGGAGGGAGGCGTGCCGAAGCGGCTGGACGACGATAAATTCAACAAAGAGGTGCTGTATGCCGGCGAGTACGCCGTCGTGCGCGATCAAGTCGTCAAGGCGGAGGATTTGATGGCCATGGCCGCGGACGACGAACTGTCCCAGCGCATCGCCGCGCTCAAGGTGGAGTCGTTGAAGCTGACGCTCAAAAACGAATTCCGCCGCGACATTCCGTATCAGCCGAGCTTTGACGAAATCAACGAGATTCGGGCGACGCTGGATAAGTTTATCCGCGAGACGAGGGCGACGTCGGTAACACAGGGCGCCAAGTATACGGGAGATTGGGCGCTCGGCGAGATTCGTAAGGAATGGGATCGGCTTGGCGGCGCGAAAGCGCAAGAGATCGCCCAGCAATGGTACGAGGAGAACAAAGGCAGCTTCTAGTCGAAGGCTGGGAGCCTCCGTAACGGGACGAAGGGGGAGCAGGCATGAACCTGGCGAAAAATCGAAGGCTTGTCAAAGCGATCGGCATTTTATCGATCGTCCTGTTCCTTCTTGTCTCTTCCTCGTTTTTCTTTACGTATTCGGTGTTCAATAAGCAGCTCAAGCGGCAGCTGGTAAATACCAACATGGAGCTGCTGGGCCAACTGGATCATAAGCTGAAGCTCGCGCTGAAGCATATCGACAAGTCGGCCATCCAACTGCTCAGCAGCGACGAGATCGTGCGTTTTTACGAATACGAGCTCAACGAGCAGGAGGCCCGCAATAACGCGTTCCGCATCTACAACCAGATCACGAACGCGATCCAGAGCATGGACAACGTATTTTCGATCGATATCTATTCCTATGACAAGCAGCGGCTCGTTTCGGGCAATATTTTGACCGAACAGGACCTGTCGGGCGAATTTCAATGGATATCCGGGTTCCAGCAGTTCGACGGGTTCGCGGAATGGATTTCGACCCGCAAGGTCATGCTGAACCGATCCTCGTATCCGATCTATCGGAACGTCGTCACGCTTGTCCGCACGTACCCGCTCATCCATTCGCCGGGTGCTCGCAAGGGGGCGATCGCCGTCAACGTCAAGGAGGAGGCGCTGTTCACCCTCATACGCAGCACCGCGGAGAACGACGGAGGGCAGACGTTCGTCGTCGACGACGAGGGCATTGTCGTGCTGCATGCCGATAAGAGCAAGCCGGGGAAGGACATCAGCGAATTTCCCTATATAGGCCGGATTCTGGAAAGCGGGGAGGAAAGCGGCCATTTCGTGGCCGAAGTGGAGCAGACGGCCTCCTCCGTCTTCCATGTCAGAGACGATTATACCGGCTGGCATATCGTCCGGGTCGTGCCCGAAGCGCAGTTTACGCGCCAGCTCACGCTATTCCGCAATGCGGTGGCCGTGCTCGCGGCGGTGCTGTTCGTCGTGGCGACCGTCTCCGCTGCCGTGATCGGGCGCTGGACGTTTAAGCCGGTCAACCGTTTCGTGCAAGCGATGGGGAAACATCTGACCGCGTCGTCCAAGCACGGCGTTCGCAAATACAACGACGAATTCCACTATTTCGAATCGACGGTTCAAGATATTTTGGAAGACCGACAGCAATTGCACAAGCAGGTCATCGAGAGCAAACCGTTGATCAAGTGGCGGCTGATGAGCGAGCTGCTGTCCGATCGGCGAATCAACCCGGCGGTGCTGCAGCCTTATATGGACATGCTGAACGTCCGGTTGGACGGCGATCGTTACGTGGCCATGAGCATCGAATTCGACAACCGGGACCAGATCGCCTCTCCGTGGGACTTGAAGCTGTACGCTTACGCTTTGTGCAACGTGGCCGAGGAATTGATGAACGCCGAGAGCAGGGGTATCGCGGCCGAACTGGACAACGGCAAATGCGCGGTCGTGATGATTTTCGCCGACGGGGACGACGGGGAGCGGCATTTCATGAGGGCGGTCGCCGTGGCGGATTTGCTGAAGAAATTCGTTCAGGAATACTTGCGCCGCACGATCACGATCGGGATCGGCGACCCTGCGGACAATCTGGACGACATCCATGACTCTTACCGGCAGGCGCAGGAGGCGCTGCGGTATAAGCTGGTTATGGGCGGCAACTCCATCATTACGCGGGAGGATATCTCGACCGATCCGTCCCCGCAATTTTACAGGCTGTTCGCCATGATCGACGGCATCGTCGCCTCCGTGAAGCTGCCGGATGCCGATAAGATGCGGTCGCAGGTGCGAAGATGGTTCGACTCGATCGCCGAGAACGGCGTTCCGGCGGAGATGATCATGCAGCTTGTCGTGCAGTGCCTGATGAAGACCGCCACCGCCGCCGCGGAAATCGGGGTTGAAGCCGAAGGCATTTTCCCCGAGCAGTATTTGGTTGAAATGCTGAACCAGTACGAGCAATTGGAGCAGCTGGAGCAGTTCACGGTCGGAGCGCTGGACAGCTTCATCGAGCGGATCAAGGACAAGCGCAGCAACAGGGAGCGCAACGACGTCATCGACAGGGCGATGCTGTACATTCAGGAAAATTACATGCGCAGCGATCTGTCGTTGAACCTGCTGGCCAGCGAATTCCATATCAGCGTCTCGCACTTGAGCAAGCTGTTCAAGGAACAGAGGGAATGCAATTTTATCGACTGTCTGATGGAAATCCGGATGAACCATGCGAAGGAGCGGCTTGCCGGCACGAATGGCAAAATCCGCGACATCGCGGAGCAGGTCGGCTACTCCAACGTGAACAGCTTCGTGCGGATTTTCAAGAAAATGACCGGCTTTACGCCTACGGAATACCGGGAGCGGTTCGGCTTGCAGCGTTAGTCGGCCGCTCTCCGGCTTCAAAACGAGAGAAAGCTGCATCTTCACTCGGAAGAGGATGAAGGGACAGGTGAGCCATGCTGACGATAAGAAACTTCGAAGACCCGCATACAAGCGTTCCTATCCGCGCCTTGGGCAACCCCGGGTCCAACACGGGCCATAACTATTTCACCGCGATGACGTGGCTGTCGGACAGTCGCCATCTCGTGCTGTATACGGACATTAACGAGGAAAAAATGGGCGTCTGCGTCAAGGCGGATTCGGAAAGCGGAAGCGCGGAGACGGTGGCGGAACGGCTCGAATGGGCACGGGGGCTCGTATCGGTCCAAGACCGGTTCTACTATTATGAAGGGCCTCGAATCTATGAATACGACTTGCGGACAGGGGGAAGCCGAACCGTCTGTACGTTGGGTAAGGATGGCGCCGTGTACGGGCCGCTGTCGATCACGAACGACGGCCGGACGATGGGCATCTACTGGCGCGACGGCAGCGAATGGGCGATCGGCACGGTCGACACGGAGACGGGGCGATTGACGGAGCCGGCCAGGCCATCGTTCGCCGAGCCTTACTCGGTCGCCAATCACGCGATGGTCAATCCGGAGGACGGGCGGTTGGTGTTCTTCGCGCACGAGGGCAAAACCGAGCATATTCCGGATCGCATCTATATGGCGGATGCCGTCAGCGGGGAAGTATGGAACGCCTATCGACAAGCCCGGCTCGACACCGGCGAGCACGTGGAATACGTCGGGCACGAGATGTGGTCACCGGACGGGGAGCATCTTTATTTTGTCAAATATCCGCAGAGCCCTCTGAAGCCGACCGGAATTTACCGCGTGCACAAGCGGACGGGGGAAGCGGAATTCATCAACGGAGATTACGCCTACTGGCATGTATCGCTTAGTCCAGACGGATGCTGGGCGGTTGCGGATACGATCGAGGACTGGGAGACGAGCAAAATCGTGCTGATCAACCTCCGGGACCGCTCGTCGCGGCTGCTGTGCGAACAGCCGATGTGGCCGCAGCATCCCGGCCATCCTCATCCTTCGTTCAGTCCGGACAGCCGCAAAATCAGTTTTACTCTCGCGGACGAGAATCGGCATTTGTGGGTAGGCGTGATCGAGAGGGGAGCGTGATTGCGCATGCAGAATGAGAGCCAAGCCGCGGATCTGCGGGAGGCGGCCTACGTCGCTCCGGAGCCGGCGGTCTGCGCTGACCCGGAGCTGCTGAAGGAGACGGCGGAGCGCGTCTATCGTTACATGACCGCCGGACGGTACGAGGAATGGGGCATGGATATCGAGCACTGGGACTGGGTGCCCGGAGTCGGCCTGATCGCGATTATGGAATACGGAACCGAAGGGAGAAACGATTCGGCGATCCGGTATGTCGAGCAATGGGTGGAGCGGAACCGGGCCAAGGCGGCGTCGGCCAAGACGGTCAACGCGATGGCGCCGTTCGCCGTCTATCCCGAACTGTACCGCAGAACGGGGAGAGCCGAGCTTCTAAGCGAGGCGGGACGCATTGCGGCGTGGATGCTGGACGAAGCGCCGCGAACGCGGGAAGGGGCGTTCGAGCACACCGTTACGGAGCCGGCCAGTTTCCCGGAGCAGGCGTGGGCGGACACCGTATTCATGGCGGCGCTGTTCCTCGCCCGCTACGCCAGGCTGACCGGGGATCGCCGTGTCAAGGGCTGACCCTGATGCTGCTGACGGAAGCGGCCTCAGGCGTCGAAGCCCAGCATGGAGAGGAGCGTTAACGAATGAAATCGACAATAGATCAACACAGCATGCTGCTTCGGGTGATCGAAGCGAAGGAGAGGAGCTACAATCCGCAAATCCGCATGCTGGGTTCCCCATTCAGCAGTCCGGGCTATCATACGACGATCAAGCAGGCCGAGACGATTCATTCGACTTATAAATCGCTGGTTTACGCCCTCGGACTGCTGGATACGGAGGAAGAACGGTACGAGCGGCCGGCCTTCGACATCATCGGGCAGCTTGCGGGGATGCAGGATAAGGACCCGGCCAGCGCGACATTCGGAATCTGGTCGTGGTTTTACGAGGAGCCGCTCGAGAAGATGTCGCCGCCGGACTGGAACTGGGCCGATTTTTGCGGAAAGGTGCTTGTGCTCGCCGTTCTGCGCCACGGACATCGTTTCCCGGCATCCTTGCGGGAAGAGGTAAGAGAGACGATCGGGAACGCCTGTGACGCCATCATTCGGCGTAATGTCGGCCCCGAATATACGAATATCGCCGTAATGGGAACGCTGGTCACCTTGATTGCCGGAGAGCTGTACGAGCGAGAGGACTACAGCAGCTACGGGCTGCGGCGGCTGGAACGGATCGCGGCTTTTACGCGGGATCGGCAAACGTTTCAGGAGTATAACAGTCCGACATACACCTATGTCGCTCTGCTGGAGCTGAGCAAGCTTTCGACATCGACGCGCAATCCCGAGGCCAAACGGCTTGCGGACGAATTGATCGATATGGCGTGGGCCAGCGTGGCGGAGCATTTCCATGCGGCGACAAGAAATTGGGCGGGGCCGCACAGCCGCTGCTATCGGACGCTGCTGAGCGACGAGCACAAGGCGTTCCTGCAGCTCGCGTCGGAAGGCGCCCTGAGCTTTTTCCCCTGGGAGGAGCTACCTTACGAAGAGGGATGGTATGGAATCGGCTTTAGCTGCCCGGAACGATTCAGAGAGCAGTTTCTGACGAAGGAGGTCCGGGACATTCGCGAATGCTACGAGCCGGCGAGCGGCGGAGAGCCCGACAAATGGGCGGTCACCCATATGACGGAGACGTACGCGCTGGGCAGCTTCAGCCGGGAAATTCTATGGAACCAGCGGCGGGCGCTGCTGTTGTATGCGGACAATGGAGGCGAGCCGACCTACGCACATTTTCGCTGCTTGCACGACGGCTACGATTTCTGCTCGGCCATTCTGCACTCGGCTCAGGAAGGCGGCGAGCTGCTGTTCGGCGTGAGCTTCATCACGAACGGCGGCGATACCCATCCTAGTCTCGATATGACCGAAGGGGAGATCGAGGCAGCTGACCTCAGACTGCGGCTTGAGCTTGGCGGATGCCTGGAGCGGGTTGAAGCCGATGTGCAGGGCGCCCGGGCAACGGTGCGGATCGGCGAGCTGACGCTGCGGCTGGATTGCGAGTACGCGGTTTTCGGTGGAGAACTGCCCCGAGAGTGGAGCGTAGAGTCCGACGAGAAGGGCGGCAGGCTGTTCATCGATCTTCCGATCTATGCCGGGCCAGTGAAACGAATCGATTTGCGCGCGTTGGATCAGGCGGCGTTCCTGTTCGCGCTTTCCGTTGACGGCGAAGAAGGCGGCTCGCCGCCGCAGATCTCGGTCAGGGCCGATCGGCTTGAAGCCCGCGTTCAGCGCGGCGGCCGCGAATTGGCCGTGACGCTGCCGCTGCGCCCCGTGGAGCGTGCGGGGCGTTGAATCGGCAAGCCACCGCTGACTCTCGCGGCCGCATCTTGGGAGCGATCCGGAAGTAACTGCAACCTCGCTCAATCGGGCTGCGGCAGCAAACTGAGGAGCATTGCGTCCTATCGTCTGTCTGCCCAAGCTTTTTTACAAAGCACGTAATGGTTATATTTCTCGTTCTCGATTTCGATAATCGCTTGAAAGCTAAAGCCGCATTTGTGTATGACTTTATCAGCTTTGTCGAGAAGACTCCGACTTCAACACGAATGTGTAAGTCGGGGATTTTTTTTTTTTTTTTTTTTTTTTTTTTTTTCAACAAATTAACATCATATTTTGTTTTCATTCAGAGAACAATGGATTTTATCCAAACCCTTTTTAATACATAAATTTACCTTTTATAATAAATTATACATCTTTCGCTATTTACAAACTCAAGACCCTTTTGTTAGTATCAAAATATAAAATTTGGAAATAAAGTTAGTTTTATACCGAAAGTGGTTGAATGGAACGTCGATGCCCTTATTTAACTAGGATGTGAAGACTTGAATATTAAAATGACTGTTTCGTGTATCGTATTGTTACTATTACTTAGTAGTTGCAATAAAGGAAATTCAGATGCAACAAGTCAAAATAATGCATTTCAAATCTCAACCGAATCGGTAGTCGTAGAGAATATAAATCCCCATAGAACAGAATTCACTGAAAATAATATTAGTTACAAAGGAATTCAATATGATGTTATTTCAATTCTGAAAAATATCCCCAAGAAATACTATAATCAAATTGGAGTAGGATTACAGTTTTCCGGAAGAACTAAGGGTATTTTCGGCAAAAGCGATTCTGGGTATGTTAATGGATTTTCTCTATTGGAGAGTTCTCAAAACGATCAAAAAATTCTTACGAGCATCTTAATTGTTAGTAACTCAATATCAGATGAAGAGATAAATTACCTCATTTCGGAGGAAGCTAAAAAAGATTTATCGGTTAATATTTACGATAATAACGCCCTAGTTAAAGAAAAATAATGTCAATACCGAGGAGCTGTATGGGAATCAAACCCCATACGGCTTTTTTTCATATGGGATTCTGATCGCTGTCAAAAAAAATTTTTTTGCGAGAAAAGCGAACGTATGTGCTATAATGGATATAATTGGATTGAGGGGGGTGTTGGCTTGCTCGTAGAGAAGGCCTTTCGCTATCGCATCTATCCCAATGCAGAACAACAAACTCGGATTGGGCAAATGTTTGGTTGTTGCCGGTTTGTCTTCAATCATTTCTTGTCCCAATGGA
>NZ_JBEPYQ010000041.1:0-53615 GCF_041641335.1 Cohnella sp.
TCGCGAGTTTCGTCCCTTTGTTCGGCTGGAAGCTCTCGATCGCTTTGATCAGGCCGATCGTTCCGATGGAGATCAAATCCTCCAAATCCTCTCCGGTATTGTCGAATTTCTTGACGATGTGCGCGACTAGCCGCAAGTTATGTTCGATTAGCAGATTGCGGGATACGGGATCCCCCTCGGCCAGCCGTTTCAGGTGCAAAGCCTCTTCGTCGTCGGTAAGCGGCTGAGGGAACGCATTGTTTTTCACGTAGGAGACAAGCAGGGAAAGCTGTTTTAGAAACAAAGCAATCGATGTAATAAAACCGGGCACGGGATGGCCACCTCCGTAAGTGGGATCGCTCGCGTAAAAAGAAGCATTATCATTGTATGTGGGTAGCCGCCCAACCGTGCCTGTTCCACCGGATTAAAGTCATTTTGTCGAATGACATTGCACCGCAGTGGGAAATAATGAACGCGACGAAACTAATCGTGATTTCCCGTGGAGGTGTTCACCAATGGCAGTCAAAAGCGCCGGACGCGGCTCGGGGGCATACAAGCCCGTGTCCATGTCGTCCAAGGAATACCAAGCCTTCGCCAAGGCGCGCGAGCCATCCCGGTCCGTATGGACCAATTGTCTGAAAGCTTTCCTGGTAGGAGGAATTATCTGCACGATCGGCCAAGGGGTGACTCAGTTTTTCATTACCGTATTCAAGATGTCGTCCAGGGAGGCCAGCAACCCGACTGTCGCGGTCATGATATTGCTTGCCGTTATTCTGACAAGCATGGGCGTGTACGATAAAATCGCGCAGTGGGCAGGCGCGGGCAGCGCCGTTCCCGTCACGGGCTTCGCCAACTCGATGTGCTCGGCCGCCATCGAACACCGGGCGGAAGGGCTCGTGCTCGGCGTAGGCGCCAACATGTTCAAGCTGGCCGGTTCGGTCATCGTATTCGGCGTCGTGGCCGCATTCGTCGTCGGCATCGTGTACTGGGTGTTCGGAATTGGGGCGTGGCATGATACTACAGGGTAAACGATCGTGGGTATTCGACCAGCCGCCCGTCATTATCGCCACAGGAACGGTCGTCGGACCGGATGAAGGCCAGGGACCGCTGGCCGCCGATTTCGACCTCGTTCATCCCGATCTGGAGATTGGCCAGCCGACATGGGAGAAGTCCGAGAAGGTGCTCATGGAGCAGGCGACGGAAATCGCCCTGCAGCATGCGAAGCTTTCCAAGGATAAGCTGAATTTCTTCGTCGGCGGAGACTTGATGAACCAGATTATCAGCACGACGTTCGCCGTCAGGCAGCTGGAAGCGCCGTACATCGGCGTATTCGGAGCCTGCTCCACTTCGATGGAATCCCTCGCCGTCGCTTCGCTGCTCGTCAGCACGGGCGCGGCGGAATACGTCATGGCGGGCACCTGCAGCCATAACTGCACCGTCGAGAAGCAGTTCCGCTATCCGACGGAATACGGCTCTCAGAAACCGCCGACCGCGCAGTATACGGTAACCGGTGCGGGAGCCTCGATCTTGGCTCGCAGCGGGGACGGCCCGGTCGTGACGGCCGCCACGATCGGCAAAATCATGGATTTGGGCATTAAAGATCCGTTTAACATGGGGGCGGCGATGGCTCCGGCGGCCGTCGATACGATCCAAGGCCATTTTCAGGAGACGGGCAGGGACCCCGGCTATTACGATCTGATCGTAACCGGCGATTTGGCCGGGGTCGGCCATCCGCTCGCCAGCGAAATGCTGCAGCGCAACGGAGTGCCGATGGACCGGACGACGTTCAACGATTGCGGGCTGATGATCTACGACGTGGAGAAGCAGAAGGTGCAGGCGGGCGGCAGCGGCTGCGCATGCTCGGCCGTCGTCGCTTACGGGCATCTGCTCAAGCGAATCCGCAGCGGGGACCTGAAGCGGATTCTGGTCGTCGCCACGGGCGCGCTGCTCAGTCCGCTGTCTTATCAGCAAGGGGAGAGCATCCCATGCGTGGCTCACGCCGTCGCGATCGAAGCGAGCAATCCGGGACAAGGAGGTGCTAACGGATGATTTACGTATGGGCGTTCGTGGTAGGAGGCGCCATCTGCGTCGTCGGCCAGCTGCTGTTCGACGTCGCCAAGCTAACCCCCGCGCACACAATGTCGCTTCTCGTCGTAGCCGGCGCGGTGATGGACGCCGTCGGCTGGTACGATCCGCTCGTCGAATTCGCTGGAGCGGGAGCAACCGTGCCGATCACGAGCTTCGGCAACGCTCTCGTCCACGGGGCGCTGACCGAGCTGCAGCAAGTCGGCGGGATCGGAGTAATCACCGGGATCTTCCATGTCACGAGCGCGGGCATATCCGCCGCCATCGTGTTTTCTTTTCTTGCCGCGCTGGTCGTCAAGCCGAAAGGCTGAAGCCAGGCAACACCGCCGCGGGCGTTCGAACAACAGCCAGACCCGATCCGGGTTTGGCTGTTTTTATATGGAATTTTGGAAGAAACTAAAATTTACGATGCCATCCAAATTCCGGTATAATGAAAAGTGACTCTAAAAATAAGGACATCTAAGTAGAATCCATAGGAGGAACGAGAAATGGATCAACATGCCGCGATGCAACTACTAGATAAAATCAGACATAATATGGAATCGTGTATTTACGGCAAGAAAGAGGAAATCGCTTCCATGCTGACTGCGATGCTCGCGGGAGGGCATGTACTGATCGAAGACGTTCCGGGAACCGGAAAAACGCAGATGGTCAAGGCGCTGGCCTTGTCGATCGGCGGCATTTTTCATCGTATTCAATGCAATCCGGACTTATTGCCTACCGATATTACCGGCGTATCTATCTATCATCCGAAGCTGGAGCAATTCGTGTTCAGGCCCGGCCCGGTCATGGCGAACCTGCTGCTCGCCGACGAGATCAACCGCGCTACGACGAAGACCCAATCCGCCCTTCTGGAGGCCATGGAAGAGAGAAGGGTGTCCGTAGACGGAGAGACCCATAACCTTCCTCACCCGTTCATGCTGTTCGCGACGCAAAATCCGATCGAGTTCGAAGGCACATACAGCTTGCCCGAAGCGCAATTGGACCGTTTTCTGATGAAAATCAAGCTGGGTTATCCGGACGAAGCCTCGGAGAAAAGGCTCGTGCTGGAGCCGGGGGCGAGCCGGGCGGCCGAATCGTTGCAAGCGGTGGCCACCGTCGAGGACGTCGCCCGCATGCAGAAGCTGGCGGAGGAGATCCACCTGGAGTCGACGGTCGCCGATTACTTGATCGCTCTGATCCGGGGCACTCGCCAGCATTCTTCCGTTCTGCTCGGCGCAAGTCCGCGCGCGGCCGTCGCGCTGACGAGCGCGGCCAAGGCATACGCCTTCCTCAACCACCGGTCCTTCGTCCTTCCGGACGACGTGAAGGCGATGGCGCCTCTTGTGCTCGGGCATCGGATTCACCTGCGCTCCGAGGCGCGCATGCAGGGCGTTACGAACGCCCAGGTGCTGCAGGACGTGCTTCGCCTGCTGCCCGTGCCTGTCGGGATGGAGCGCTGATCATGATCCGCCTGCATCTGCCTCGCGCTTGGTGGCTGAGCGCGGCCTTATACGTTACCGCCCTCTGTTACTTGTTGTTCCAAGGCGGCAAAACCTCGCTTATGCTGTTCACGATCTTGAACGCGCTCGGCGTGTACTTGATGCTCGGACGTTGGAGCGGCATAGGCGGAGTGCAGGGCGTTCGGCTGACGGAAGCCGGGGACGGGCAATCCGCCCTGCTGACCGCCGGCATGCGCCTGCAGGTCAAGCTGCGCCTGCAAATTCCGGGATTTTGGCCGCTTCCGTACGTCATCGTCCGGGAGAAGCTGGTTCGCACGACCGGCGGCGACGCGCAATTGTACGAGATGTCTTTCGTGCCGGACTACAAGCGGCGCGGCGAAGTGCAATTCGAGACCGCTCCGCTGCGCAGAGGCCGGTACCAATTTCAGCAGACCGACTGCTCGACGCGGGATATTTTCGGCTTGTTCGAGCATCGCGGCTCGTTTCATCAGCCGCTGTACGTGCAAGTGCTGCCCCGCACCGTTCCCCTGAAGGACTGGCGGCTGTTCCGCCGTTCGCAGCGGGGCGTGTTCCATCATACGTTCACTTCTTTGTGGGCGAGGGAAACGACTCAGATCGATGGGGTCCGGGAGTATATTCACGGAGACCGGCTGTCGCGCATTCATTGGAACGCGACGGCGAAGACGGGGCAGTGGAAATCGAAGGAGTTCGAGAGAGAGGCGCTGCCCCGGGTCGTCTTCGTGCTGGACCGGAACACCCAGTCCTATCCGTACGCGGACCAGTTCGAGCTGGCCGTGTCGGCTGCCGCTTCCCTGTTGGAGCTGACGATTTCCCGGGGCATGCCGATCGGCTTCGTGTCGGCCGGGCATACCGAACGCTGGTACGGGGAAGGGCGCACACCGGTGTCCAAGGACGAGGTGTTCCAGCATTTGGTGGACGTCGAGGCGGACGGCAGCCTGCCGATCGGCCAATTGCTGTGCCAGGTGGCGGAGCGTTACGAGTCGGGCGTTCATATCGTCGTCATCGGATCGGCGGCGGACGAACAGCTGTCGGCGGCGATGAACGCTCTGGAAAGCAAGAGAATGGTGCCGAGCATTATCCATATCGGCCATAAGCATTTGCCCGCGGAGGCTGCCGCCAAAGATCGCAACTTGCAGCTGCTGTGCCAGGCCAAGCAGTGGGAGTTTATCTCGGTGAACGAGTTGGACAGGCTGCCCCAGGCTCTAGGGGGTGCATCGGCTTGAAGAAGCTTCTGTTGTCCGGACGGTTCTGGAGACGGCTCGTGCTCGAGCGGTTTCATCGGCTCTTGGCGCTCGTCGTCGTTCTTCAGCTGATCCGATGCTTCTCCGATTATTGGTGGGAAGAAACGTACGCCGTCATCTACGGAGCGCTGGCCGTAACGGCGGTTACGGAATTGCTGTTTACCCGGCTGCTATGGCTCAGGCTGATTTTGCAGCTCGGATCGATTGCCGGAATGATTGTGTGGAAAATACCGATCGAATGGGGAGGTTGGCCGGAAAGCTGGAGGGCATGGGAGCAAATCGACGGATTTCTGTCGTTCCATCTCGCCCAGTTCCATCCGTTCTTCGGGTTGGCGGCGGGAGTTCTGCTCGCGGTTCACGTTCTGGGCTGGATCGGCTCCAGAAGAATCGGGGCGATCGCGATCATCGTGCTGTCCATTATGGTCATGGCCGTCGTCGACTCGTTCTTCCCGCTGGAGCTGTGGCGCAACATCGCCTGGATCGTGACCGCGGGCCTGGCCTGGCTCGTCGTTCTGCATCTCAGACAGCTTCAAATCCGTCATCCCGACAGCTGGGAGGCGATGGCGGAACGACCGCTGGATATCGCATTCCCGGCCGTTCTGATCATTACGATCGTCCTGGTAAGCGGAATCGTGATGCCGCGAGCTCCGATCATTCTGGAAGATCCCTACACGATCTGGACGGAAGCCCAGGGACGGGAGGTTCCGGTATTCTCCGGGGAAGGCGGCGTTCAGAGATCGAACGCGCCGGGAAGCAGCGGTTCCTCCTTGTCCGGCTATAGCCGGGACGACCGCAAGATCGGCGGAGGGTTCCAATTCGACTATTCACCCGTGATGACCGTTACGACTTCCCAGCGCAGCTACTGGCGCGGGGAGAGCAAATCGATCTATACGGGCAAAGGCTGGGAAGATCTCAAAAATCCCGCCCTCGTCCAGGCTCAGATCGGCAGCGAAGTTCCAAGCTATAGGCTGGATCCGCCGCGAGCCGAAGGCGTAGAGACGATCGAGGTCGTTCAGACCGTGAAAGTCGAGCGCAGAGACAAGCTGCCCGTCCTGTTCACGGCCGGACCCGCCGCGGCGGTGACCGATCTCAAGAGCGACAACAACGCCGGACTCAGGTGGGATCCTGCCGAATGGGAGCTGCGCTGGAGCAAGACGTCGCGCGTGCAGACGTATTCGGTCGTGTCCGAGGTGGCGTTGCTGGACGAGGAGGCGCTGCGCAATCTCGATCCTTCCGCTCCTAGCAGCGTCGACCTGACGCCGTATTTGCAGCTGCCGGACGATCTGCCGCGGAGAGTTCGCGACCTGGCCGCAGAGCAGACGAGCGGAGCCTCGAACGACTACGACCGCGCCAAGACGCTGGAGCAATATTTAAAGCAAACGTATCCGTACACGAACACGCCGGACCTGTCCCGCCAATCCGACCGGAACGGGGATATCGTCGACGCGTTCCTGTTCGAGATTCAGGAAGGCTATTGCGATTATTTCTCGACGTCGTTCGTCGTCATGGCCCGTTCGATCGGGCTGCCCGCACGATGGGTGAAAGGCTACGCGACCGGATACGATCAAGCCGCGATGGAGCGGACCCGCTTCGGAGGACCCGATATGGAGCCGGATCCGCTCGGCGCGGGAACGTACACGGTTCGGAACGCCGACGCCCACTCCTGGGCGGAAGTGTACTTCGAAGGCTACGGCTGGATTCCGTTCGAGCCGACTTCCGGCTTCTCGGTGCCGCAGCCTCGTCCGGCGAATGCGCCGGAACCGATCGAGTCGAGCGCGCCGGTTGACGCGTCTCCCGTCGAACCCGAAGTCGTCGTCGCGGAGAACAACTGGCTTCTGATTACCGGCGTCTCTGTCGGCGCCTTGCTGGTCGCCGCGGCGGCGACGCTGATCGCCGTCAAGAGCCGTCGCGCGAGGAACGTATGGAGCCGTCTTCGCCATCGCGGAACGACGCCGAATCAACGGGTCGTGCGCGAGATGGAACGGCTGCTCTCCTTCCTGCATCGCCAAGGACTGCGCAGGGAGTCGCACGAGACGATCCGCGAAACGTTCGGACGGTGGAGCCGCAAGTTCTCGTCCTTAAGCGCGGAATTCGAAGGCGCGGTGAGGCTGTTCGAACAGGCCAGATACGGAGACGGCCAGGGCGACGGCCAGCTTCTGACCTCATTTAACGAAGTATCGGAGAAAATTCGCAAAGCGTTGTAATCGGACTAACGACGGATGGAACGGCCTGCCTCGGTCATCTCGGTCATATCGGCCGCGACTCGCGAGGCAGGTTGTTTTTTTGCAAGGCCGCATGGGGTATGGTATATTTTGAGGAAGATTAGCCGCTTAGGCATGTATGCAAACCCGCTCAGGGGCATCTATCACCGCCTTTTCGCCCCCTGCTTCGACCCTTTTGCTTGACGTACCCCCGGTACGCCTTCACAAAAGTTCCTTGCATGGAACGAAAATTCGGCAACATCTGCTTTCCTCGGAGGTTGCATACACGCCCTAGCAGACAGGAGCCATTATTCAAGATGTTCAAGCGTTTGCTTCCCGATCGGATCGTGAACACCGTTTACGAGATCGATCTGAATGAACTGCACGCCCAAGGAATCCGCGGCATCATTACCGACCTTGACAATACGCTGGTCAGCGCCAAAACCCCGCTGGCGACTCCGCAGCTGATCGGCTGGCTGGATCTCGTCAAGGAGCGGGGATTTCGGGTTGTCATCCTTTCCAACAATAACGACGCGCGCGTCGGCAAGTTCGCTTCGCCGCTCGGCATCCCTTACATTCCCGCAGCCCGCAAGCCCGGAGGGGCGGCTTTCAGGCGCGCCCTGAAGTTGATGGAGCTTCCCGCGGAACAGGCGGTCGTCGTCGGCGATCAGATGCTGACGGACGTTCTCGGCGGAAGACGCGCAGGGCTGCACACGATATTAGTAACGCCGATCGCGCCGGCCGAAGAAGGCTGGGCGACGCAGATCAACCGCCGCATCGAGAAGATCGCGCTGGCTCGCCTTCGCAAGAAAGGGCTATGGCCGGACAAGGGAGGACCTCAGCATGGCAAGTGAACCGCATCGGCCTCCGCGCTGCGCGGGCTGCGGCATCGCGCTGCAAAGCGAAGACCAGAAGAAGCCGGGCTACGTCCCCGCCTCTTCGCTGAACAAGGAAGGCGCCGTATGCCAGCGCTGCTTCCGCATCAAAAATTATAATGAAGCTTCCTCGGTTACCGTCGATCAGGACGAGTTTCTGAAGCTGCTCGGCGGCATCGCCGGCACCGACAGTCTCGTCGTCCACATCGTCGACCTGTTCGATTTCCAGGGCAGCCTGATCTCCGGTCTGCAGCGTTTCGTCGGCAACAATCCGGTGCTGCTCGTCGTGAACAAGATCGACCTGCTGCCTCCGGTGACGAACTGGAACCGGCTGCGCAACTGGGTGCAGAAGCAGGCGCGGGAAGAGGGGCTGAAGGTGGCGGACGTCGTGCTGTGCAGCGCGCGCCGCAACATCGGGTTCGACCGGGTCGTCGACGCCGTGAATACTTATCGCCAAGGCCGCGACGTCTACGTCGTCGGCGCGACCAACGTCGGCAAGAGCACGCTGATCAACCGGCTCATCTCCGACTACAGCGATCTGAAGCGCGAGCTGACCGTATCCCGGTATCCCGGCACGACACTCGACGCGGTGCACATTCCGCTGGACGACGGCAAGAGCATCATCGACACGCCGGGCATCGTCTACGATTGGCGAATGTCGGAGATCGTGCCGCGCAAGGATTTGGCGGCGCTGCTTCCGGACAAACCGCTTAAGCCGATGACGTATCAGCTTAACCCCGGCCAGACGCTGTTCTTCGGCGCGTTGGCCCGATTCGACTTCATCGAGGGGGAGCGTCAATCGTTCACGGCGCAGGTGTCCGGGGGGCTCGCGATTCACCGGACGAAGCTGGAGCGCGCCGACGAGCTGTACGCCCAGCATCGGGGAGAGATGCTGAGCCCGCCCGGACGAGAGGATTTGGACTCGTTCCCGGCCTGGACCCGGCACCGCCTGCGCGTCCCGCGGAATGCGGAGCAGGACGTGTTTATTTCGGGGCTCGGATGGATTCAGGTGAACGGCACGTCCGGAGCCGTCATCGACGTGCATGCTCCCAAAGGGATTAAAGTCATGCTGCGCGACAGCATATTGTAGAGAGGTTCATTCCCGAGGACGGCCTAGGGTAGCCGCCGCACCGGGAGAGGGGGAATGATCGAGCGATGGACAGCCATACGCTAATGTTCGGAGTGATCGGGGATCCGATTCGCCATTCGAAGTCGCCGGTCATGCTGAACCGCGCGTTCCGGGAAACCGGCGTCAACGGCGCTTACGCCGCTTTTCACGTCGTGCCCGAACGTCTTGAGCAGGCGATCGCGGGCGTGCGGGGCCTCGGCTTCCGCGGCCTGAACGTGACGATTCCGCATAAAGTCGAAGTGATGAAGTATCTCGACGAGATCAGCGAAGGCGCCCGGGCCGCCGGCGCGGTCAATACGATCGTCAACGAGAACGGACGGCTGATCGGCTACAATACCGACGGTATCGGTTACGTTCGGTCTCTGAAGGAGGAGGCCGAACCCGATTTGTCCGGCAAGACGATCGTCGTGCTCGGAGCGGGGGGAGCGGCCAGGGGCATCCTATGGGCGCTCGCGCAGGAAGGACCGGCGGCCGTCTTCGTCGCGAACCGCACGGAAGCGAGAGCCGCCGAGCTGGCTGCCTCGTTCCCGGCCGAGCTGGGAATATCGGCCGTTCCGTGGAACGGTCTGCGGAGCGTCGCCGCGGAAGCGGACGTCGTCATTAACACGACCTCGGTGGGCATGTCGCCGAACGTCGACGCGCTGCCGATGGACCCGTACTGGATGAGGCCGGGCGCGGTTGCCAGCGACTTGATTTACAATCCTCTCAAGACTGCTTTTCTCAGCGGGGCCGAGGAGAGGGGCTGCCGCATCCATGGCGGTCTAGGCATGTTTATTTACCAAGGCGCTTACGCCTTCGAATACTGGACCGGCCAACCGGCGCCGGTTGCGCCCATGCGCGAAGTCGTGCTGGCTTCGTTCACAATTCGGCAAGCGGAGCAATCTTAACGAAAGCGGGAAATCCAATGCTAACAGGCAAACAAAAACGTTATCTCCGTTCGCTCGCCCATCACCTTACCCCGATCTTCCAGGTCGGCAAGGGCGGGACGAACGACCATCTCGTTCGGCACATTCAGGAAGCGATCGAAGTGCGCGAGCTGATCAAAGTATCCGTGCTTAACAACAACGACGAGGACCCGCGCGAGATCGGCGCAGAGCTCGCCGAGAAGTCGGGCTGCGAGCTGGTGCAGGTGATCGGCAAGACGATCGTCCTGTACAAGGAGTCCGTCGACCATAAGGAAATCGAGCTTCCCAGGTAACGATAAGGAAGGCGGCTGAGCGACATGCGTAAAGTCGGTTTGCTGGGAGGAACGTTCGATCCGGTTCACCACGGGCATCTGCTGGCCGCCGAGACCGCACGGGATGCGCTGGGCCTGGACGAGGTCTGGTTCGTTCCGACCTTGACTCCGCCGCACAAGCCTCAGCCGGGAACGGACGCGGCGAGCAGGCGGGAGATGCTGGAAGCGGCGATTGCCAATCACTCGGCGTTCCGAGTTGAGGATATCGAGCTGCGTAAGGAAGGAACGTCGTATACGATCGATACCGTTACCGAGCTGCGCGGGAGATATCCGGACGCGCGGTTTCACTGGATTGTCGGCTCGGACATGATCCGCGATCTGCCGAATTGGCGCAGAGCCGAGGAATTAGCCGAGGCGGTCGTCTTCGTCGGGCTGGAGAGGCCGGATCAGCCGAGCGATGACGCGCTGCTGCCGGATTACGTCCGGAGCAAGCTGACCCGCGCGGAGATGCCGCCGATGGGCATTTCCTCCTCCGATATCCGGCGCAGAATACGGGAAGGGCGTTCCGTTCGCTACATGCTGCCCGATGCAGTGATCGACTATATCCGAAGGAATGGATTATATGAATCTTGACAAGCTGAAGGAAGCGACCCGAGAGCAGATGCCTGACAAAAGGTGGAGGCATACGCTGGGCGTCGTGGATACGGCGATCGAGCTGGCGAAGCGCTACGGAGGAGATCCCGCGCAGGCCGAGCTGGCCGCCTTGCTGCACGACTACTCCAAGGCGTGGGCGATCGACCGGATGGAAGCCGTCATTCGGCTGCACGGATTGCCGGCCGAGTTGCTGGAGCACGACAAGGAGCTGTGGCATGCGCACGTCGGCGCCTGGGCGGTTCGCACCGAGCACGGCATCGACGATGAAGAAGTGCTGGACGCAATCCGGTACCATACGTCGGGACGCGAAGGCATGACGAAGCTGGACAAAATCGTCTGTTTGGCGGATTACATTGAGCCCGGAAGAAACTTTCCCGGAGTTGATATCATCCGCGAACAGGCTGAACATAGTATGGAGGAAGCCCTTGTCGCGGCTTTCGATTCCACCATCGGCGTGCTGATCGAACGGGGCAAGCGGATATTTCCGCTCACCGTTCTGGCGCGCAACGATCTGATTATGCAAATGAAAGAAAAAGATAACGGAGGCTGAGACATGGCAGGAAGTTCGGAACAATTGCTTAAGACGGTTATTCACGCCGCGGAAGAGAAGAAGGCGCACGACCTCGTTGCCCTGAATTTGCAAGGAATATCGCTGGTGGCGGACTATTTCGTCATTTGCCACGGCAACTCGGATACGCAGGTGCTGTCGATCGCGACGGAAATTCGCAAAAACGCCGAGCTGGCAGGATACCGCGTGCGCACCGAAGGCTTGGACACGGCGCGCTGGGTGCTCGTGGATATGGGAGACGTCGTCGCCCACATTTTCCATCGGGACGAGCGCGAGTATTATCATCTGGAGCGTCTGTGGTCCGACGCGAAGGCTGTGGAGATCGTATGAACCTGACCGCCGGAACGGTGCAAAGCCTGCGCGTTCGCAGAGAAGTGTCTCCCTACGGCTGGTTTCTCGGCTTCGGCCCCGAGGACGGGCCGGAAGTGCTGCTTCCGTACGGCGAGGCGGCAGTCGAGAATCGCCCGGAAGTCGGGACGGACATTGACGCCTTCCTTTTCCACGACGACAAAGAGCGGATTACCGCCACGCTGCGCCAGCCGCTCATCCGGCTTGGAGAGCTGGCCCGGCTGAAGGTGGCCGACTTTCATCCCAGCTTCGGCTTTTTCCTGGAGATGGGCATAGGCCGGCAGCTTCTGCTGCCCGTCAAGTCTTTCCCCGTGGAGCGCAAAAACGCATGGCCGCAGACGGGGGACGAGCTATTCGTCGTCATGAAGCACGATAAGGAAGGGCGTATGCTGGCGCGGCTCGCCAAAATCGACGATTTCGCGCCCCTCGTGTTCCGCGCGCCTTCTTCCTGGAAGAACGAGTGGCAGGAAGGCTGGGTCACGGACGTATTTCGCGACGGCGTATTCGCGCTCGTCGACGGTGGCGTGCTCGGCTTCGGCGCGCTCGGCTACATTAACGAGGGCGCAATGGTTCATCCGCTGCGCATCGGTCAGAAATTCCGCGCCCGCGTCACGCAAGTCCGCGAGGACGGACGGGTGTCGCTCAGCATCAAGGCGACGAAGGAGGTCGGCCGGCTGGAGGACGCGGACCGGATTTTGGCGTTTCTGAAAGAACGTCCGGGCGGGGCGATGCCTTACTCCGATCAGACGAGCGCGGAGGACATCCAGAGGCGGTTCCAGCTCAGCAAATCCGCGTTTAAGCGGGCGCTTGGCAAGCTGCTGAAGGATGGGCTGATCGAGCAGAGAGGCAACTGGACGCACCTGAAGTCCGCGGACGAGCTGGGCGACGCGGCCGAGAACGACGACAGCGTCTGATTGTTGCCCGCAGACTGCCCTAACGATTAACCTAACAGGCACAGAGATGTTAGGCCCAATGCGTTGGGCCGCTTCTATTTCAACCTACGGACTGGAGTTGCGGCAACCATGCGCACATATCGTCAATTCGCGGCGGTCTACGACCGTCTGATGGAGGACATGCCGTACTCCGAATGGCTGAGCTTCGCCCGACAATGCTGGGACCGTTACGGCATACCGCAGACGGTCGTCGACCTCGGCTGCGGCACGGGCAACCTGTCGATTCCGCTCGCCCGCTCCGGCTTTCGCGTGTTCGGCATCGATATCTCCTCGGAGATGCTCTCGGTTGCCCGCAGCAAGTGGGAGGAGCCGCCGGCGCGCAGCGGCTATCGCGACGAGCCGGGAACGGTCCGCTGGCTGCAGCAGGATATGCGGGATTGGGAGCTTCCCCATCCGGCGGACGCGGTCATCAGCTTCTGCGACTGCCTGAACTACTTGACGGAGCCGGAGGACGTCTCGGCGACGATCCGGCATACGTACCGGGGGCTCGCTCCCGGCGGGCTGTTCCTGTTCGACGTCCACGCCCCGCGGCAGCTTGAGCGGTACGCGGAGGAGCAGCCGTTCGTCTACGACGAGCCGGACGTGGCGTACTTGTGGACGAGCGATTACGACGAGGAGCGGATGGAGATCGAGCATTCGCTGACGTTCTTCATTCGGGAGGACGCGACGGCTCCCGGGGCTGGAGCGCTGTACAGCCGCTTCGAGGAATCTCACGTGCAGAGGGCGTACGATCCCGACTGGATCGCCGGGGAGCTGGAGCAAGCCGGCTTCGAGCTGCTGCATCGGGTCGCCGACTTCAAATGGGACAGGCCGAACGCGGAATCGGAAAGGCTGTTTTACGTCGCTCGAAAACCGGAATAAAGAGAAGGGCTGTTTCTAAGTCGAACGGACGGAATCTCGATTCCGTCGGACTTGGAAGCAGCCCTTTCGCATGAATATCTCTATCGGAATGCAACGGACTTTTTCGCTCGCAGGATCACTTCGTCCCGGCAGGCAGCAGCGCGATAAACCGCTTCGAGGCGGCTGACAGCGGGGTGCCCTTCAGCGTAACGATGCCGATCCGCCTGGGCGGCGGAGGCGGGAGAAGCGGGATTTCGGCGACAAGTCCCGACGCCAGCTCCTCCTCGACGAATTCCCGCGCCGCGAACGCGAGTCCGAACCCGCTGCTGACGAATTGGACGATCAGATCGATGCTGCCCAGCTCGAGTTCGGGCGTCAGCGCGACGCCGTGCGACGAAGCGTACCGCTCGAGGAATCGCCGGATGCTTCCCCCCGGCTCCAGCAGGATGAGCGGATAGTTGTGCAGCTCCGACAGAGAAAGGGAACTCCCGTTATTCGGGAAGCTGGAGGGGGCTCCGATTAAGCATTCGTGAAAGACCAAACTTTCCCGGATATCGACTTTGCCGTCGTCGACGGGAAGATTGACGATGCCGAAATCAATCTGGCCGATCCTGAGCAGGCCGAGAGTCTCGTCGGTCGTCCGGTTGGTGACGTGTATCCTCACTTTCGGATACGCTTCGCGGTACTTCCGCAAATAAGGCAGCAGATAGTGCTTGCACAGCGTGTCGCTCGCTCCGATATGGATTTCCCCGCTTTCGAGATCCCGCATTTCCGCCAGCTTCTTCTCTCCCGCTTCCATCATCTGAAACGCTTGCTCGACGTAGGCGAACAGTGCTTCCCCTTCATGGGTCAGCAAGACCCCCTTTGGCGTGCGGAAGAAGAGCGGCGTCCCGAGCTGGCGCTCCAACTGCTTGATCGTATGGCTGATCGCCGGCTGCGTAATGTGCAGCGCTTCGGCCGCCTTGGACAAGCTGCCGCAGACCGCCGTCCGGTAGAAGACGCGATACCACTCTGTATTCGTATCCATTGGCATAATCTCCATTTATATCGGGTATTAGAGATATCAATTTTATTTATAAAAACTCTGCCTCTATAATAAGCCTTGCACGGACAAAACGAAAGGGGAGGCCGGGGAAATATGACGGTTACGGCGATCGTAGGAGCGAATTGGGGAGACGAAGGCAAGGGGAAAATGACCGATCTGTACGCGGAGAAGGCTTCGTACGTAGTCAGGTATCAAGGAGGAAGCAACGCCGGGCATACGATCATTAACGATTACGGGAAGTTCGCCCTGCGCATGCTGCCTTCCGGCGTGTTTCATCCGCAGACTGTGAACATCATCGGGCCCGGAGTCGCGCTGGACGCGGAGCGGATGCTGGCCGAGCTTGAGCGGCTGGAGGAGCGCGGAGTTCCGAAACCGAATGTGAGGCTGTCCGAGCGAGCCCAAGTCGTGCTTCCCGTGCACCGGCTTCTGGATGAGCTGGAGGAGACAAGACTTGGCGCGCAAAGCTTCGGTTCCACGAAGAACGGCATCGCGCCGTTTTACGCGGACAAATACGCCAAGCTGGGCATCCAGGTTGCGGATCTGTTTCACGAGGATATTTTGCGAAGCAAGCTGGAGCGGACGTACGCGGCCAAAAACGTGCTGCTCAAGCACCTGTACGGAGGCAGCCCGGCTTTGGAGCCGGAAGGCTTGATCGGGCAGCTCGTCGAGCTCGGAAGGAAGCTCGTTCCCTTCGCATGCGACACGACCCAGCTTCTCCGACAGGCATGGGCAAGCGGGGAGCCGATCCTGCTCGAAGGCCAGCTTGGCGCGCTGCGGGATCCGGATCATGGCATCTATCCCTATTCGACGTCCTCGTCCACGCTGGCCGGTCACGGCGCGGTCGGGGCGGGTTTGCCGCCGTACGCCATCGCCCGCGTGCTGGCCGTCGTCAAAGCGTACTCCTCCTGCGTCGGAGCGGGGCCGTTCGTCTCCGAACTGGCCGCGGAAGAAGCCGTAGAGCTGCGGCGCAGGGGAGGGGATGCCGGAGAATACGGGGCCGTCACCGGCCGACCAAGGCGCGTAGGGTGGTTCGATACGGTCGCAACCCGGTACGGCTGCATGATTCAAGGAGCGACGGAGGTCGCGCTGACGAATCTCGACGTACTCGGTTATCTGGATGAAATTCCGTTGTGTGTCGGGTATGAGGCGGACGGAACGGTCATCGGCGATTTCCCGACCTTGCCGCTGCTGCGAAGAGCGAAGCCGGTGCTGTGGAAGCTTCCGGGGTGGAGGAGCGACATCTCAGGTTGCCGCACGTTCGCCGAGCTGCCCGAAGAAGCGAGAAACTACGTTGCCTATATCGAGTCGGCCATCGGCGTAAACGTAACCGCCGTATCAGTCGGTCCTCATCGGAATCAGACGATACGGCGGCTGTAGGTTAATCTTTGGACGCGTCCTTCTCTCCAACAGGCTCGAGCTTGCCCGGCCAGAACGCCCGGCGCCCGAGCAGCAGCGTAATCGCCGGCACGAGGAACGGCCGCACGACGAACGTGTCGAGCAGCACGCCGATCGCGGTAATCGTCCCGAATTGCACGAGCACTTGAATCGGCAGCGTCGCCAGCACGGCGAAGGTTCCGGCGAGAATGAGCCCCGCGGAAGTAATGACGGCACCCGTCTCGCCGACGCCTTCCTTGATCGCCTGCTTAAGCGGCATTCTCTTTCTCTTTTGCCAGATGCTCGAGATCATGAAGATGTTGTAGTCCTCTCCCAGGGCGACCAGGAACACGAACGAGTACAGCGGAATCGCGCCCTGGATCGCCTCCGCCCCCATCCCGTAATGAACGATCAGCCAGCCAAGCCCCAGCGCGGAGAAAAAGGATACGATGACGGTAAGCACGAGATAGACGGTCGCAACGACGGAACGCAGATACAGAAGCAGAAGCAGGGAGATGAGCCCGATGACGATCGGAATGACGAGCCTCGTGTCCCGCTCCCCGGTCGCCCTGTTGTCGTACTGCTCCGCCGTCTGGCCGCCGATCCATACGCGGGTCTCCGGGCTCATGATTCCGGCCTGCGAACTGAGAACCCCGGCCTCCGCCAGCGCCTGTTCCGCGACCGTCCTCAGCTCCGGAATATGGTTCATCGCTTCAATAGAATACGGATTCAGGTCGAATTGAACCTCGTACGCGACGATGTTCGGATTCGATTGGCCGACCTGCGGCTCGGACACGACGTCGACGTAAGGCAGGGCGGCCAGCTTAGCGGACAAATCGACGGACAGACCTTCCGTGTCGACGATGATCTTCGCCGGGGCCAGCTCTCCCGGAGAGAACTGCTCTCCGATGGTGGCGAACCCTTCTCTGGACTCCATGTCCTTCGGAAAAGACGACAGAAGATCGTACGTGAATTTAATTTGGGGCGTAACGGCCGCCAGTCCTCCGAGAAGCAGCACGCAGACGACAAGCACGGTCCATGGCTTGCCGGTCACGATCCTGCCGGCCCAGTTGCGCGGCTCCTTGGGAGCGGCGGGCGCCGGTTTCCCTTTGCGGGCGGCGCGTTCCCGCTGCATCTCCGGCGTTCTTGGCACGAACGGATAGAAGGAGGCCCGGCCGATGATAGCCAGCATCGCGGGGACCAGCGTCAAGCTCGCGATGCCCATGATTAGAATGGCCAAGCTGAACGGAACAGCGAAGCGCTGATACGCCCCGAATTCCGCCGCCAGCAGCGCTAGCAGCGCTATGACGACCGTCAAGCCGCTCATGGCGATCGCGCCCGAGGAACCGGTGATGGCGGCGAGCAGCGCTTTCGCTTTGCTTTGTTCGGTTTTCAGCAGCTGACGGAATCTGGAAATGAGGAACAGGCAGTAGTCCGTTCCCGCCCCGAACAGGAGAACGGTCATAATCGAGATCGCCTGGCCGTCCACGACGATCCATCCTTCGCTCGCCATCCAGCCGAGAAGCGGGCTGATGACTCCGTAAGCGAAGCCCACCGCAACGAGAGGCAGGAGCGCGAGAATCGGGGAACGATATATGAGCAGCAGCAGGACGAGCACGAGCAGAACGGTTCCGATGAGGAGGCTGACGTCGGCGTTCTGGAACAGGCCCGTCGCGTCGATCAGAATGCCGACGGGGCCGGTGACGCGCGCGCTCAGCTTGTCTTGGGAATCGCGGGACTCGGCGAAAGGATCGTACCCGACGATGTCGGTCAGCACCCGCTTCAGCTCGCCGGTTCCCTCCTTCAGCCGTTCCGCGTCCGCCTGCTTGTCAAACAGGACGGGCACGACCAGAGTGCTGCCGTCATCGGACAGCTGGCCCAGCAGCGCCTGGGGCGGCAGCGCGTGCAGAGGCGGGACGGACGTCTGGTACGGGACGGGGGAAGCGCTCAGCTTCTCCGTCAGCTTGCGGACGTCCTCCAGGTCGGATTCGGCGAGTCCCGCTCCCTTGCGCAGGACGACAAGCGCCGGAATGTCCGACCCGCCGGGGAATTCCCTGGCGGCGACGGCATCCGCCTGCACGGAAGGCTTGCCGGTATCCAGATTGGGAGCGTTGTTGATTTCCTGGCTGTTCACCGACGGGAGCAGCGCGCTCAGCAGGCCGGCCGCGGCAATCCAGACCAGGAGCGTAATCCACTTGCTTCGCTTGCCGGAAACCCAGTTTCCGAAGCGGTATCCTTTGTCGCTCATTGCGGGTAATCCTCCTTCGTTCGATACGAGATCCTCAGGAAAGCTGATCGAATTGCCATTTTCGGATATAATGGGTTTGGATCTCAAATTAATTATATATACCGGAAGGTTAATTATGCAACGACGAAATTTCGAACGAAGGAGGGGAAAGCGATGAACGCATCCCGTTCCAAGCGCGCCCCCGGAAGACCGAAGAGCGGACCGAACCGTCCGTCGATGAGGGACAAGGTGCTGCTGACCGCGTCGGTCCTCTTTATGGAGCTGGGCTACGAACCGGTCTCGATCAATATGATCGCGGAGCGCGCCGGGGTCACCAAGGCGTCCGTGTACTATTATTTCGCCAACAAGTCGATTCTGTTCACGGCTTCCGTAACGGAAATGATGCTGCGGATCAGCGCTGTCACCGAGCGGATCATCGGGGAGAACGGAAGCTTGCGCGAACGTCTTGCGCAGATCGCCCTGTCCAAAATGACGAAGTCGCAGGCCCACGTCGAGTTCGAGAGCTTGATGCGGGAGGCGCTGCCTTCGCTGAGCGAGGAGCAGCGCGCCGAAATCCGCCGGGCGGAGCATCGCATTCACGAGGTGCTGGCGGCCGAATTCGCCAGGGCGATGGAGAGCGGGGAGATTCCGCCGGGGCATCCGATGCTGTTGTCCCATGCCTTCTCCGCGCTCCTGATGATCGGCAGCCGGGAGCGGATCGGCGAAGAGGAGTTTGCTCCCGAGCGGCTGGCAGCGTCCGTCGTGGATTTGTTTTTGAACGGAGCGGGAGGCAAATGAATGGAGCTTTCTCCGTCTCCTGGCGGCGGCTTGACACGAATCGCGCGAATTGGCTATAATCATGGCATACTTTGGCTGTGATAAGGAACAGTACTCGCAAGACGTTATTTCAGAGAGCCGGCGGTTGGTGCGAGCCGGTTGACGAATGCGACGAACTCGCCTTGGAGCCTCCGAGCCGAACGTTTTCGATGCGCCGAGCGGACGAAGACGGGTAGGCAAGGCGTTACCTCTCGTTACGAGGCTGAGTGGGCGGACATCCAAGCAGGATGCCGTCAACTAGGGTGGTACCACGGGAGATGACGCTCTCGTCCCTAGCGACAACGCTGGGGGCGGGAGCTTTTTTATTTACTGACAAGGGAGTTAAACGACATGGCACAGGAACAGGGTCAAGGCTATCAGCCGCTGAAGATCGAACCGAAATGGCAGAAACATTGGGATGAGAACAAGACGTTCAAGACGACGGAGGACGCGGGCAAGCCGAAGTTCTACGCGCTCGACATGTTCCCGTATCCTTCGGGAGCGGGGCTTCACGTCGGCCATCCCGAAGGATATACGGCGACCGACATCGTCAGCCGCTACAAGAGAATGAAAGGCTTCAACGTGCTGCATCCGATGGGCTGGGACGCGTTCGGCCTGCCGGCTGAGCAGTACGCGCTGCAGACGGGACGCCATCCGCGCGAAATCACGTTCGAGAACATTGACAACTTCCGCCGCCAGATCAAGTCACTGGGCTTCTCGTACGACTGGGACCGGGAGTTCAGCACGACGGACCCGGACTACTACAAGTGGACGCAGTGGATTTTTATCCAGTTGTACAAAAAAGGGCTCGCCTACGTAGCGGAAGTTCCGGTGAACTGGTGTCCGGCGCTCGGCACGGTTCTGGCCAACGAAGAGGTTATCGACGGATTGAGCGAGCGCGGAGGACACCCGGTTATCCGCAAGCCGATGCGCCAATGGATGCTGAAGATTACCGAGTACGCGGAAAGATTGCTGGAGGACCTGGAGGAGCTCGACTGGTCGGAGAGCATCAAGGATATGCAGCGCAACTGGATCGGCAAGTCGACCGGCGCGGAAGTGACGTTCGCCATCGACGGCCGCGACGCTGCGTTGACCGTGTTCACGACGCGCCCGGACACGCTGTTCGGCGCGACGTACTGCGTGCTCGCTCCCGAGCATGAGCTGGTCGGCTCGATTACAACCGCCGGCCAGAAAGCTGCCGTCGAAGCTTACGTCGAGCAAGCGGCGCGCAAGAGCGATTTGGAGCGGACGGATCTGGCCAAAGACAAGAGCGGGGTATTCACGGGCGCTTACGCGATTAATCCGGTGAACGGCGCCAAGGTGCCGATCTGGATCGCCGACTACGTGCTCGGCGGCTACGGCACGGGCGCAATCATGGCCGTGCCGGGCCACGACGAGCGGGACTGGGAGTTCGCGAAGAAGTTCGGCCTGCCGATCGTGGAAGTCGTCGCCGGCGGCAACGTCGAGGAAGCGGCGTATTCCGGCGACGGCAAGCTGGTCCATTCGGAGTTCCTGAACGGATTGGGAACGGCCGACGCGATCCAGGCGATGATCGCGCATCTGGAGAAGGAAGGCAAGGGCAAAGGCAAGGTGACGTACCGCCTGCGCGACTGGCTGTTCAGCCGTCAGCGTTACTGGGGCGAGCCGATTCCGGTGCTGCACTACGAGGACGGCACGATGGACACGATTCCGGAAGAGGAGCTGCCTTTGCTGCTGCCGGACGTGGACGCGATCCAGCCTTCCGGAACGGGCGAGTCTCCGCTTGCCAACGTGACCGAATGGGTGAACGTCGTCGATCCGCGCAACGGACGCAAAGCCCGCCGCGAGACGAACACGATGCCGCAGTGGGCGGGAAGCTGCTGGTACTATCTGCGCTTCATCGATCCGAAGAACGACAAGGAAATCTGCTCGCCGGAGAAGCAGCGCGAATGGCTGCCGGTCGACCTGTACATCGGCGGCGCGGAGCATGCGGTTCTGCACTTGCTCTACGCGCGCTTCTGGCACAAGGTGCTGTACGATATCGGCGTCGTGAACACGAAGGAACCGTTCCACAAGCTCGTTAACCAAGGCATGATTCTCGGCACGAACAACGAGAAAATGTCCAAATCCCGCGGCAATGTCATTAACCCGGACGACATCGTCGGCGAATTCGGCGCGGATACGCTGCGGATGTACGAAATGTTCATGGGACCTCTGGAAGCGACGAAACCTTGGAACACGAACGGCGTGGAAGGCGTGTTCCGCTTCCTGGCCCGCGTATGGCGCTTGTTCGTCGACGACAACGGCAGCCTCAGCGGCAAAATCCAGGACGTTCCGGGAGACGACGCATTCCGCAGGGTATGGCACAAGAGCCTTAAGAAAGTCGGCGAGGACTACGAAGGCTTGCGCTTTAACACGGCGATCAGCCAGATGATGATTTTCGTCAACGAGGCTTACAAGACGGAAGCGCTGCCGAAAAAAGCGATGGAGGACTTCGTGCAGATGCTGTCCCCGATCGCCCCGCACATCTCGGAAGAGCTGTGGGAGAAGCTCGGCCATTCCGGGTCCGTCTCTTACGCGCCGTGGCCTGAGTACGACGTATCGCTTACGGTGGACGCCGAAGTCGAGATCGTCGTTCAGGTGAACGGCAAGATCGCCGAGCGTCTCAAAATCGCCGCCGATCTGGACGAAGCGGGCATGCAGGCCCAGGCGCTCGACTCGGCGAAGGTGCAGGAGCTGATCTCCGGCAAGACGATTCGCAAAGTGATCGCCGTCAAAGGCAAGCTCGTCAACATCGTCGCCAATTAATCCGAGCCTCGGGTTCGCTGCCTTGTGTAGGAGCGGCCGCCCGATGGCGAAGCTGCAAGGAACTCGGGAACGATACAATAATCGCAGCGCGAAGCACGCGCCGCTTGACTCCGTCTTCAGAGACGGGTCGGGCGGCGTTTTTGTTTCTCGTATATCGGACGAAAGGGGGAGAGCGGAGCGGGACCCGATCGGCTTGATCGGGCAGACGGGAGGCAGGCCCAAGGAGGCAAAAATGGAAAAACCGGCAAAACCGGCAAAACCGGCTCTACCCCGCGGCTAAGTGCGCTCGCGGGGGAAGAGGGAGGAGTCGACGCGGTCGAGGTCTTCGGCGAACTTCTCGTGCGTCGTGTACAGCACTTGCAGGAAAGCGCCGCGGGTCGACTTGCGCAGCGACTCCAGAGCAGCGGCCGTAATGCCGCCCGGTACCGACACCCGGGCTTGAAGCTCGGCGGGAGAACAGGGGAGTTCCAGCATCAGCCGCGCGGTGCCCAGCATCATCTCGCAGGCTAGGGCGGTTGCCGTCTCCCGTTCCATGCCGGCAGAGAGGACCGCGGCATCGATGAACTGCTCGAGCAGAAACGCCATGAAAGCCGGACCGCAGCTGGACAAGTCCGAGGCGACGCGGACTTCTTCCTCCGGGACGCAGATCGGACGGCTAATCGCGGCGAACAGCTCCCAGAGATCCCGCTTATCTTCTTCCGCAAGCCGGGTTCCCCACATGACGAGCGAGGCTCCGCTTCCGACGGCGTTCACGACGCTGGGGATGATTTTCGCGACTTTGCTGGGCACGAGCTCCTCCAGCGAGGAGATTTTGACGGGACTCGTAATCGAGACGACGATCTGCTCCGGGGTTAATACGGGCGCGATCTCGTCCAGCACCCTGCGGAAGTCCAGCGGTTTGACGCACAGAAACAAATAATCGGCCCCGATCGCGGCTTCCCTGTTCGAAGCGGCGATATGAAGGCCGGGATACTGCTCGGCCAGAGCGGACAGCCTGGTTTGCGTTCGGGAGCTGACGACGATGTCGTCCGGCTGCATCGCGCCGGCGCGTACGAAGGCCCCCACCAATAAGCTTCCCATACTACCCGCACCGATGAAGCCGATCTTCATCCTGGTCCCTCCTACAGATCACTCGTCTTTGACGTTCATTCATTCCAATATATGAATACGTGCTTGGACGTCATGAACGATTTTTCATATATTTATGCGAAAAAAGAAACGGAGGATACAGAAAAATGAATAAAAATAACACTTTCCGTATGCGTAAGCCGATTGCCGCGGCTTTGTTCGCCATCGGCGCGGCGGTGTTCTGCATCGCTTTATTCAGCGGGGCGCAGCAGCATCCGATCGCCGGTTGGACGCCCGTCAACGAATCGCTGAAGCAGGCGATCGACGCGTTAACTTCAGAAGACGAAGGAAACGCCTCATTCCTGTCGACGCCCCTGACGCCAAGCGCATTGCCGACCCAGCCGCCGACCCAATCGTCAAGGCCCGCATCTCCCGATTATGGCGCCGAGACTTCGGCGGCCGCAGCGGGTGTCGGCTCCTCGTCCGATGCGCCGGGCAGCCCTCCGGGCCTTTCGGCAGAGTCGCCAGACGCTTCTCCGGCTCCCCCGGCAGAGCCTGTCAAGGACGCCGAAGAGGATTCGCCCGCCGTCGCCGCCGGAACGCTGGACTTGAACAAGGCGACCGAAGCCGATCTGGACGCGCTGCCCGGCATCGGTCCCTCGAAGGCGAAAGCTATCGTGGCGCACCGGGACAAAATCGGAGGCTTTCGACGGGTGGATCAGCTGCTGGACGTCAAAGGAATCGGGCCGAAAGTGTTCGAACGGTTGTCCGGTCTCGTCCACGTCGCGGCCAGGAAATAAAAACCTGAGGATGGCTTTTACAATGGCCATATTTTATGAGAGAATGGGAGGGAAATCTATCTAACTATTAATTTTATTGGGAGGTTCAACCCGAATGAGCAACGAATCGTATTCTCTGGAAACGCTTGCGGTGCATGCAGGGCAACAGATCGATCCGTCCACGATGTCCCGCGCGGTTCCGATTTACCAGACGACATCCTACGGTTTTCGAGATACCGATCATGCCGCGAACTTGTTCGCGTTGAAAGAGTTCGGCAATATTTACACCCGGATCATGAACCCGACCTCGGACGTGTTCGAGCAGCGGGTCGCCGCCCTCGAAGGCGGCGCTGCCGCGCTGGCGGTCAGCTCCGGACAAGCGGCGATCACGTATTCCATCTTGAACATCGCGGGAGCGGGCGACGAGATCGTCTCGTCGGCCAGCCTCTACGGGGGTACATACAACCTGTTCGCGATCACGCTGCCGAAGCTGGGCATTAACGTCAAATTCGTCGATCCATCCAACCCGGAAAATTTCCGCGCGGCGATTACGCCGAAGACGAAAGCGGTATTCGCGGAGACGATCGGCAACCCTAGAGGAGACATACTTGATATTGCGGCGGTCTCTTCGATCGCGCACGATAACGGCATCCCGCTCATTATCGACAGCACGTTCACGACGCCGTTCCTGCTCCGTCCGCTGGATCACGGCGCGGATATCGTCATTCACTCCGCTACGAAGTTTATCGGCGGCCACGGAACTTCGATCGGCGGCATCGTCGTCGACGGAGGCAAGTTCGACTGGAAGGCCAGCGGCAAATTCCCCGGCCTGACCGAGCCGGACCCCAGCTATCATGGCGTCGTATATGCGGATGCGGTAGGTCCGATTGCGTACATTATTAAAATGCGCGTGCAATTGCTGCGCGACATGGGTGCCGCGCTGTCTCCGTTCAACTCCTTCATGTTCCTGCAAGGTTTGGAGACTTTGCATCTGCGCATGGAGCGCCACAGCAGCAACGCGCTTGCCGTCGCGAAGTTCCTCGAGGCGCATTCCGCGGTGGAATGGGTAAGCTATGCAGGTCTGGAAAGCCACCCGTCCCACGAACTGGCCAAGCGTTATCTGCCTAACGGCCAAGGCGCGATTCTGACGTTCGGAATCAAGGGCGGCGTAGAGGCCGGCAAAAAAGTGATCAACGCGGTAAAATTGTTCTCGCATTTGGCGAACGTCGGCGATTCCAAGTCGCTGATCATCCACCCGGCGAGCACGACCCACCAGCAGTTGAGCGAGGAAGAGCAGATCGCGGCCGGCGTGCAGCCGGGAATGATTCGCTTGTCGGTCGGCACGGAAGGAATCAAAGACATTATCAACGATTTGGAACAAGCGCTGGCGGCAAGTCAACAGTAATTCGGCAAGCCCCGGTGCGGAGGTAGGGAGATGGCAGCCTTGCGCAAAGACTGGGACACGTATTTCATGGATATCGCTTTTATGGTCTCTACCCGTTCGCGCTGCCCGCGGCGCCATGTCGGGACGGTGCTCGTCCAGGGGAAGAAGCTGCTCGGCACGGCCTACAACGGCGCTCCGATGGGCGTGCAGGATTGCTCCGAGGCAGGCTGCATGATCGTGGAAGAGTACGAGCCGGCTCCGGCCGGCTCCTCGGAGATGATCAAGAAGCAGCGCTGCATTCGGACGATCCACGCGGAGCAGAACCTGCTGCTGTTCACCGATCGGGTGGACCGCGAAGGCTCCGTCGTCTACGTGACGGACCAGCCCTGCTGGACGTGCGCGAACATGCTCGCCAACAGCGGCATCGCGGAGATCGTCTACTTCAGGCCGTACCCGAAGGATTACGCCAAAGTCGCCGCCCTGATGGAGCAGCGGGGACTCATTTTCCGCAAGCTGGACAACTACGTTCCTCCTGCGGACACTGAGGTTCAGGATGGTTCGTAGCATGGAATAGCGAAACAGCGGAAGAGGAAGCACCTCTTTTTTGAAAGCGGGGAAGCCTCTATTTATAGGGGTTTCAGTCATTCGATGACGTTTTTGCCCACGTTTTGCCCACATTAGATATTTTATAGGTTTTTCATTAAGGCGCTGAACTTCTGTACAGCGTCTTTCTTTTTGGACTTCGTGACGTGCAAATAAATCTCTGTTGTTACCCGATCGGACTTATGGCCAAGCCGCTGCATGATTAGATTTAACTCAGCTCCCGCTTCAGCGAGCAAGGAAGTATGGGTATGCCGTAATGAGTGCGGGGATAATTCTGTATTAAGTCCCGCTTCCTTCAAGAGAACCTTCATTCTTTTCTCGATCGTACTTACTGGAACTGGATGCCCCATTAAATGATCACGCCTTGTAAAGATAAAGCCGCTGTCCTTGTATTTATCTTTGTTCCCAAGGATGAAAGCATTTTGCCGCGCCTTTAGTCTTTTGAGCAGTTTGATGACCATCGAATCAACATCAAGTATTCGTTTCGATTCTTTCGTCTTGGGCGGATTCAGGCTCAGGTTGGCAACGCCTTTATTTTTGTACACGGTTTTAGTGATGCTGATCGTGTTGTTAGCGGAATCGATGTCCGTCCACATTAAAACAACAAGCTCCCCGATTCTTACTCCGGTATAGGCCAAAACGAAAAATATTTCGTATTCATCAGGCTCGCCTTTCTTGGCCTGATTTAGAAATTTAATCAGTTCTTCTTTCTCAAGGAACTTAGGTAACTCGTCTTCCTGTTCCAGTTCTTCAACTGTTTTCTGGAACAGGGGAACCTGAGCCTTAAGAGTGGGATCGAAAGAAATGATTTCAAGCTCAGCCGCTTTTGCAAACAGAAGCTTCTCAGTTTCATGAATGCTCTCAATCGTTTTCTTGGCATAGTCCTCCTTTTCAGATCGTTCAGCATATCCTGATACATTTTACGGGTGATCTGCTTCATTTTGATTTCCATTTATAATTTAAATCAAAATAGCCCGAGAGCATAAACCCTCGGGCTGATTGTTAATAGAATGGTTTGCCGCTAAGCCCCGCTTATGCGGTGGCATAAATGCCTTTCGTATTCACGAGAATGTAGTCTTCGACGACAGCACGATATTCCGGATTTGCGATGTTATCCAGAACGTAAACTTCGCCGGTCTTCGGATTGATCCCGCCGCTCAATATCCGCTCGGCGGCGATGCGTACAACAACAGGATTAACCATTATAGTATCCCCCCCATCGGCATGACTGGCCATAGGTAAGATTTGATCTTCAAGGCTTTTGATATAGAGCGCTTTAGCATTGTCACTGAATACGAGATAATTTCCGTCGATGTGGTTTTGCTCTTCGACGAGCCTTTTGTCGGCATTATCCGCGATCAATTGCGCTCTTTGCTCCTGTGTTTCGTACATCACGGTTATTGTTGTGTCCACGATCCAACCTCCTCTACATGTCCACAGACCCACCAACAGGAGACGTAAGCGCGTTTGTAACGAGCACATTGTAAATAAATACGCTATTACCGCTTGGGCTCGTACGCAGTCTGATGTCAAACACGTCTCCCGCAACGCAAGCATAATCCTCCGAGTACTTCATTTCATCGTTATAAAATACTCGCAGAGGTCCGACTGCCGCGCCGTTTTTATACACTTGGGCATTTGACAGCCCGAAGTTGAGCGCCCTAACGGTATACGTGATCCTAATAACAGCCTGTACGGATAGTGTAAACTTCTTGAGAATAACAAGATCCGTACTCCCTCCCGTAGAGCCCTGGTTAGGTGACGACAGATATACTAGCGAATTCGCCGTTCCCGCCCGCCCAAATATACTTTTACCAGCTAAGATGTTGTCCGCGATATAGTTCGGATCATCAGCATAAACATGAGCATTTCCGTCCCACCAGCCTTCAGGCACCCTCAGATATATACGCCCCGGGTCTAACGATCCGTTATACCCTAGTGACGGATAATGTTGACCGGAGTGTATGGGAATAGTCCCCGTCCGCTTAACTCCGTTTACATAAGCGGTCTTACCCGATAAAATATCCGCATTGGTTGCGTTGGCATCACTCGTATATGTGCCAACTAGAGGAGTACTGGCTGCATCCGAAATCCATCCAAGCGGATTTCCTGCGGCAACATAACGCGGATTAACCCCCCATAATCTCACTCTCGCTTTTGATGACACTCCGTCGTAATAGCCCTTATCTGGGATAAATGTCAACGCAACAGAATTGTCCGGGTGCTGATCTGTGAGGGATACTATCTTTGCATCTTTGCCTTGTGTACTGTCATTTAATGTAGTATAACCCGATGTAGCGCCCGTTTTATTCGGCATCGTCCCCACAAGCTTCGTTCCGGCAGCCCCATAAGCAGTCTTGGGTGCAAGGATGTCAGCAGCAGTCGCCGTCGCATCGCTCATATCGGTGCCCGTCTGGATCGCTTCGATATTGTCGGCCATCTCCGCAAAGCTATCGTTCGCGTCCGTCTGAACTCCCTTGTCAGTGATCGCGGACGCGATTAATGCTTTACCGTCACTGACATTTGTAAAAAGCTCCGTAATTGCTCCCGCAGCCGTCTTGGCCGCCGTGGGGACCGACGCTAGATCACCTAACGCGGAATCGATCACATCCATGTTGTCGTTAATAACTGATATGTCGGCTGTTTCTCTCACTAACGGTTTCTTCAGACCGATATGTGGCGTTATTTCAGGCATTCTCTTCAACTCCTTGTCTGCATTAATTGTCCTTTCATCTATTAGTGGCAATCGTACGACAAACCTGAATTATGAGGAAAAATCGAGTCATTTTTGAGCCCTTATTATGTGTTATTAGACCATACCCATGGTGTTTTTATATCATCAGGAAATTGTACAGAGGACACAGCGAGGCGTGAACGTTTCGTCGATCGAGTCGGCCAATAGGTCGGCTTTTTGCGTTGCGGTGAAAAGTTCTGACGGCGGTTTTCTGACAACTAAGACCAAGGTGGGATGAAGATTGAAGCCAGCTGGGAAAAAGTCGCGGAACTGATCAAGAAAGAATGGGAGATTCTCGGTGGTCGAACGATCTTCGTATAGGATGGCCAGCGCTAAAAATGTCGTTACTATGGATAGAGCGGGCCTCCTCGCCTGCTCGTAGATCGAAGCCTTCAACTGGGTTAACCGGGAGACAGTCGCGCAAAGGAAACATCCTGATAAGAGGTTCTGGCTATGTGCCGGTTGAAGGTTTCGATGTATCATTAATATGAATACAGAAAAGCCCTGGGCGTGCTTTGCCTCAGGGCCTTCTGACCGATGCATTCGGATTTGTTGCCATTCTATCATACGTTGGCGGATTATGGAAGGTAGTGTATGATGGAGAAAATTGGGGGTGAGCTGATTGACGGTATTGGAATGGTTGATCAATTTAGCTGGGCTTGTTTTCACATTAGTAGGTTCATTATATCTGTTCATCGGTTCAGCAAAGGAATCAACGAATTATTCCCAAATTCACTCGGGGTCGCTCGAAAGTCTTATACAGAAACAACATGGTCACATAAGAGCAGTAATAAAGAGAAAACTTCAAGGTAATTCCGGTTTCTTGCTGCTAGCTATAGGGATCGTACTACAAATTGTTTCGTTTATGATGCAGTATCCTACAACTGCCCCCTGAGGGGTGCTTTTTTTATTGGTAAGGAATGATCATGTTGATTCAGCCAATGCTCGAAATTCCACAATATGGTCCGTGGCTTCTAACGCATAAAGGAGACCGAGCCTTCCGGCAACACGCAGATCGTCAATTCTCTCGACGGGGGCATTGAAGACGGTCAATGAATATGGCGCTTCTCGAAACCCGCGAAGTGGTCAAGCCCCAGAGAAGGAAGCCGCCGAAATTCGTGTCAAGCAAGCCGAGTGGCCTATCACCCGTCCGTTCTTCCCGAACAGGCTGAAAGGCTAGAGTGTGTCCATTGAGATCAAAGCTGTAGGACGTGCTCGACAACAGCGTGTCGAGCACATGGAGATGTTAAGTCAGTGCCCCCTTGTTCTTCGAGATTGAAAACAGCGTTCCTGTAAATCCCTCAGGTAACTTTCACCATATATTTCCTTGAGTCTCATGATGCAATTGTAAGGGGACACTGGTACTGAAGCTGTCCTAAAAATATCCCATTTGCTTTTGGTAACCCTTTTGGTGAACGTGCCGTATGAGATAGCATTTTTTGCAGCTAGCTCTAAAACTTCAAGTGAGTATTTTCGATTACGTTTACCAACCAAACGGGCGTTCTCCCTCTTCCATTCGATATCACGAACAGGTTTTGTAGCTGCGATAATTTCATTCCATCCGAGATTAAGCCGGGCAAGTAATAAATCACACCTAATTCCATTTGCTTTTGCTAAGGTCCTTATTTCAGGGCTTGTTCTTGTTGTATTGCGGATTGGCGTTGTGATGGCTCTCTTTTTGTTCCATGCATGCTTTCGTATACGATCGTTTAGTTGACTACGACTAATTCTGTTCCGCTCTGCCATTTCGTATTCTTCAGGAGTTATGTAATAGTCATATGGATTAAACATTAGTAACACACCCTTTCGATAATGAGTTATCCGATACGCTTAAATTCAAGAATACAACGAAAATCGATTTTGAATCATACATATTTGCCAAATAATCTATCTTTCGGGTAATATAAAGAGACTTCGGGAACCGTCCCCGAAGTCTCAGAATTTGCCCACATTTTGCCCACGACAGGTCAAAATAGGACTGAATAATGAAGGCCAGTAAAGTCAGCAAACCCTTGCTACATCGACATTCTTGGTCTTCATCGAACAACTGAAAATACCTAATAATGAGGAAGCACCTCTTCGCCGAGCGTAACGCTCTGCGGGGAGGTGTTTTTTTGCGCTTGAAGGGGAGGGAAGGGAATGGATCGAAGGCCGTTGGTCGCCGTAAGCTGTTGTTGGATCGTGGGGACCTCGCTGCTGTCGTTGTGTTCGGGGGAAGGGGCCATATGGGCGATTGCGGCGCTGCTTGTGGTGTTGCTGGCGCTGGCGTTCGGGGGCGCGGCATCCCCGAAGCTGGCGCTTGCGTGCGCGGCCGCGCTGGTAATCGCGCATGGTGAGAGGGCGTGGGTCGACCAGCGCTTAACATCGGATATGGAGGCGGCCGAGGTGGAAGCGGGAGGCGGAATAGCCGAGCTTGACGGCCGACTCGACTCCGTAGCGGAAGTGGACGGAGATCTGGTGACGTTCAGGCTGAAGGCGGAGACGATTCGATTAGGCGAATCCGATGAGAGGCTTACGAAGGACGACATCGTCGTCCGCGTAAAGCTGGCCAAACCGTCCGAACAGATGACGGCCGGCGAGTGGAGGAGGGGAGACCGCGTGCGTCTCTCCGGCACGTTGGAGCTTCCCGGGGAAGCCGGCAATTTCGGAGCGTTCGATTATCGCCGTTATTTAATGAAGCAAGGCGTTTTCTGGCAGCTATCCGTCCAAGGTCTGGATACGATCGAGTACAAGAGGGAGCCGGCCCCAGCATGGATGAAGCCTCTGAGGCTGATAGACGACTTGAGAGGGCGGATCGGCGAGTTAGCAGATCGGTTGTACCCGAACGGAGACTCGGGATATATGAAGGGGCTGGTCGTCGGCATTCGCTCCGATCTCGATCCGGTGCAGTTCGATCGGTTCGCGAGTCTGGGACTGACGCACATTCTCGCGATTTCAGGACTGCACGTAGCCGTGATCGTCTATTTGCTGCTGCAGATCGGCGGATGGCTCAGGCTGACCCGCGAGCGAACGCTCGAAGTGACGATTGCGATGATGCCGGTCTACATGATGGTCACGGGAGCGTCGCCATCCGCTGTCCGCGCCTGCTTGATGGCGATGATCGCGCTGAGCCTGGCACGTCGCAACGCGTTGAAGGACGGGCTGCATCTGTTGTTCGCCGCGGCGATGGCCATGCTGATCTGGAATCCGCTGCTGATCGAAGACGTCAGCTTTCAGCTTTCCTTTATCGTTACCGCCGGACTGATTCTGTTCGTGCCGGCGTTGTCGGAGCTGATTCCGATCCGATGGAACTGGCTGAAGGGGACGATAGCGGTTACCGTGACCGCCCAGGTCGTATCTTTTCCGATATCGGTCTACTATTTTCACTCTATGCATTTGTTGTCCCTCCCGGCCAACTTTGCGCTTGTTCCTTTCATAAGCGTCATCGTGATGCCTCTGGGTTTGGCTTCCATCGTTCTCGGAGGGATATGGTTCCCCCTCGGAGTTCTTCCGGCGAAGCTGGCGTCGATGGGCAACGAGCTGGTCTTCCTGACCGTCGACTGGCTAAGCGGTTTCTTGGACTGGAGGACGATATGGCCGCAGTCGTCTTTGGCATGGGTAGTCTGCGCGTACGGACTGATGGGAATCGGTCTTGCGGGACTGAGGCGCCGCTCGATCCGGCTTCGGGAGCGGGAATGGTGGAGCGGACAAGCGGCGTTGCTGCCGGATGCCGAAGTTACGGCGCCGCTCGATTTGGCCATGCCCGGACCGACTCGCGCCGAGAATCTTCGATCGCTCTCCAGGCGCGCGGCGTTCGGAGCGGCGCTCGGCGGATGGCTCTTATGGGGAGCTCAGCCGGCTTGGCTGGACCGCGAAGCCGAGGTTTCTTTTCTGAACGTGGGGCAGGGAGATAGCATCCTCATTCGAACCGGCTACGGGAAACATATTCTGATCGACGCCGGAGGGACGGTCAGCTTCCGCAAGCCGGGAGACGAATGGAGGGAGAGAAGCGATCCGTACGAGGTCGGACGCAAGCTGCTCGTTCCTCTGCTGCTGAGCCGGGGAGTCGGGAAGCTTGACGCCCTCGTGCTCACCCACATGGACGCGGACCATATCGGAGGCGCACGGGCCGTGCTCGACAATATTCCGGTGCGGGCTCTGCTGTTTAACGGCGCGTTAAAGGATTCTCCCAGCGCGCTGTCTCTCATGCAAGCGGTGGCGGACAAAGGCATTCCCGTCTATGCTGCGCATGCCCCGCTGGAATGGCAAGCCGATGCGTCCGCCGTCTTGCGGGTGCTCTACCCGTTGTCGTCCGGCAACGAGTCCGACGAATCGGTGATAGCGAGCGAGGAGCAGAACGACCGAAGCGTCGTTTTGCTGGCGACGTTGTACGGACGTCGGTTTCTTCTGCCCGGGGATTTGGAGACTCGGGGAGAACATGCGGTCGTGGAAGCGGAATACGCCGCCAAGGGAAACGCCGGGGGTAAAGACGATAACAACAATGGCCTCAACATCGACGTGCTCAAAGCTGGTCACCACGGGAGCAAGACATCGACGACCGGCTTGTGGGTCGATTTCTGGAGGCCGACGGAAACGGTCATTTCCGTCGGACGCAACAATTTCTACGGTCATCCGAATCCGGGCGTACTCCAGCGTCTCGAAAGTGCGGGCAGTCTGATTTGGAGGACGGACGTCGACGGAGAAATCCAGTATCGGATTGCGCCGGACGGCGCGATGAAGCGCAGGACGATGATCTCGGCCGGCCCAGACCGGTATTAAGCTTCCGGGACGTAGCGAATATTCGCCGCGATGGCCAGCAGCAGCGGCCGAACGCCGCTGGCGTTGTCGTCGGCATATCGCAACACGACGTAGATCGGACGTTTCGCATCCCGATCGTAAACGAAATAATCGCGGCGGTTGTAAGGCTCATCGTCCTTGAACTCCGTTCCCATGTAGTCTCCGTACATGGCCAAATCTGCTTCCTTGCTCAGTTCCGGAAGATCGCCTTCGTCCGCAGCCCTGAACGTCAGAAATGCCGAACCGCTGCCCGTCGTGTAATATAACCCGTCCGTGAGTAAAATCTTGCGCAATACTTTATCGCCGTCATTTGGCAAATAGGCCCCGACAGGGAATGTTTCATTGGCAAACCAAGTGGATTCGTACGTTTCCCCGTCGACTTCGAGCTGCAGGCTTTCGCTTCCGTCATAGGCTTTGTCAGCAATTAACCGATCCAAATCGGTCTCCACCGTGTGCTCGTCCGTAAGCTTCATTACGTCATCGCGTATTCCGTATTCGTACGTTAAGGTGCGATCCGGCAGAAGCGCAAGAAAAATTCGCCGCGAACCTTCATAGACGACCGAGCCCGGATGTTCGGCCTGCAAAGCCTCGTTGACGTCCACGAACATGATCCGGTCCGCGATCCTTTTGTAAATTTGGACTTTGCCGACGGTCGACGTTTCCGTCGCGACGACTTCGAGAATTCCGTCCTCGTCGAGATCGACTTCCTGGGCATGCGTATAAAGGCGGAAGTCGCTGAAGGGAACGTCCGGCGCGGACTCTTCGAAACGGATCCACGTATTCGCAACGCAGTTGGCGCCGCACGCGCCGAAGATTCGAAGACCCGACTGCCCGAAGGCGCTGCTTGGCGTGACGGAGACATCGTCTGCGTAAACGAGTTCGCCGATCGGCCCGATTTCGTACAGCTCATCGGTCTCTTTGTGTCCGGTGGTCCCTTTGGCGCGCACCTCCATGCCGGCATAGAGCTGGGAATCGCCTTCCTCTCGTACGTAGATCGCGAAGCTGCCCGCTCCCTCGACCTCGATGGTTCGTTGGATGCGGACGGACGCCTTGTCGATTCGTTTCGCTTCAACGCGGTCTGTCTCCACGGGATAATCCCCCGAATGGTTCTCCGGGCTCTCGTACGCGAGCCGGACTTCCGAATCGGCGATGGGAGGCGGCGGGGTTTCCGAAGGTTCGGGCTCGGGGCTCTCGGGCGTCGGGAGCGGCTGATCCGGAGATGGAACCGGGGAAGGTTCGTCCGTCACTGCCGGAGAAGGAGCAGGAGAGTCGGGCCGGGCGAGCGGAAGAATCAACAGAACGGCCGCGACGCACAGGGCGACAAGCGCGGTGCCGGCGATCCAACGTCCGCTTCGCCTTCGAGCGCGGGGCTGCTCGACGATTCGCCCGACTTCCCGTTTCATCTCTTCGGTGAATAAGGAGTCGCCGAGTCCTCCTTTGGCGATCGAGTACCAATCCGGTCTGGTTTCCTTCATTGTTTCCACCCCTTCAGCCGCTTTTCGACTTCTTTGCGGGCGCGATGAAGCCTCGACTTCACCGTACCTGCCGGCAGGTTCAGCACTTGTGCGATTTCCTGCACCGTTAATTCGTGCTCCAGGTCCAGCACGAGCACCTCCCGGAGCTTTTTCGATAATCCGAAGATCGCGTCCCAGATTTCCGCGGCCGATTGCTGCCCCAAGTACGCCGATTCGGCGGACGGAGCCGATTGCCTGGGGCGCACCGTCTCCCGCAGCCCGATTTTCCGAAAATAACTCGAAGACAAGTAGTTCAGACTCTGGTTCCTGGCGATCGCGAGAAGCCAGGTTTTCAGGGAGGACTGCCCCCTAAAGGAGCGGATATTGTAATGCGCTCTAATAAATACTTCCTGGGAGATATCCTTGGCCTGCTCCCTGTCTTTCGTGAGAACGTAAGCGTATTTCCACACATCGTCGCCGTATCGGTCCATGAGCTGCCTCAGCTCGGCGCCGTCAACCGATTCGACGTGCTTTAGATAATCGGGCTCCACGAGATCACCTCCACCCTATTAGACCGGTCAATCCACGCTCAGGTTCCGTTTATCCAACATAAAACATTGTGACTTTCCGCGCATTTTTGCTAGACTTAGAGAGTATGGATTACTAGTTACCGAAAATTCCCGCGAGGGAATTGCAACCTTTGTTCGGACGCATGCGTCTGTGAAGGTGCAGGGGAGGAGGATCTTCTGTGGTGGAGCCGGCTCTGATCAAAGCCGCACAAGCGGGCGACCGGGAAGCTCTCGTTACGCTACTCCGCGAAATCGAGAATCAAGTGTACCGCACCGCGTACTATTTGCTGAACAACGAGCAGGATGCGCTCGACGCGTCGCAGGATGCGCTCATTCGGATATATACGAAAATCGGATCCTACGAGGAAAAAGCGCAGTTCCGCACCTGGGTGCAGCGAATCGTCACGAACATCTGCATCGACAAGTTTCGGCGCAAAAAGCCGTCCGTCTCCATCGATGAGCACGAGATGGTTTTCCAGGCGGGGGATAATGTGGAGACCGAAGTATTGTCCGCGTACGCCGCGGAAGAAATACGAGAAGCCATCGGTAAGCTTCCCGAGCATCATCGTACCGTTGTCGTTCTCCGGTATCTCCAGGATTTCTCTTATAACGAAATTGCCGATTCTTTGAATTTACCGCTTAACACCGTCAAATCCTACTTATTTAGAGCCCGGCAACAATTGCAAACTTTACTTCACGATTATCAGAAAGGTGGTGTCCGGGGATGAAGTGCCAAGAGGTGATGGAACTCATGCAGCGTTACATTGACGGTGACTTGGATCAACAAGAAACATCGCTCATGATGGAACATGCCGATCGATGCTCGGATTGCGCCGCCATGTTGGCCAGACTTCGGAAGCTGTCGAGCGAGCTCGAGCAGTTGCCGCGCGTCGTGCCGAAGTTCAGCATCGTGGATTCGATTCTTCCGGAGCTTGAACGTCTGCATGCGGCCGGCACGGTCGTCGGGGCGGGCGAAGCTGCAGGCGATTCCGCCGTCGCGTCGCCATCGCCGTCTCAGGTTCGCTCTAACCGGCCCGCCCGGCAGCTCTTCCGCAAAATTTCCGGCGTCGTCGCCGCAGGGGTCGTCGTCGGCCTGCTTCTGTTTACGAATCCGGGAGAATGGCTGCAGCGCGGGGGAAGCAGCAACGACGCGGCGATGCCGAGTCCGGCGTCGGCTCCGATGGCGAAGCAGGAAGCCAGCCTGTTCTCCGCCTCGGGCGCAGAGGAAGGCTTGCAGCTTCAGGATCAGCGCGGAGACGTGCTGAGGAACAAATCGGATACCGCCGATTCGGGCGAGGCCGATATTCCGGAAGGTTCCGCCGGCGCGAAAAGCATTTTGCCCGATGAAGGCGAAGCCACGCTGCACCCGACGCTTACGGGTGGTGGCGAGGATCCGGCGGTTTCGGGACTGTCCATTCCGGCCGAGACGGCGGATTCTCCGAATGACAAGTGGAGAGCCGTCGCGGTGGAAGGCAACGGAACGCTCCAGATTTACGGGATCGAGAACAACGAATTGGTGTACGGCACGGAGCCGAAGGATGGCCGCATCGGCCTGCTGGTTTGGAGCGCCGACAGCGCCGTGTTGAACTTTACGGTTACCGATGCCGGCGGCAACGCGACGGAATGGCAGCTTGACATGACGACGTTCGCAGAAACGAAGAGATGAAGTCGGCTTCGCGGCTGTCACCCTTTCGGGTGCGGCCGCGTATAGTATACGGTAGAAGCCGACGATCGTCTCCGGACTATCGTCACGCTCGTTCGCGCCGGTACCATGGGCCGGCCGGCGAACGTTGATATAGATGTCCGAGAACGAAGGGATCGCGCCACGCAAGAGGCGCGATCCCTTCGTCTTTTTCGGGTGCGATTCCCCTGGTCTTTGTAGTACAATGAGAGGTAACTTCTCGGTGCTGAAAACCGAACTACATAAGAGCAAGGAGCGGCATCATGGACGCCAAGCAAGCTTTCCGATCGATTAATCAAGGTCAAATCTCGCCTGTGTACGTTATCTACGGGACCGAGTCCTATATGATGAACGAGTTCATCGAACGGCTGCAGGAGAAGCTGGTGCAGCCCGAGCACAGGGAGATGGCGATCGTCCGCTTCGATACCGGGGAGACGCCGATCGATACGGTCGTCGACGAGGCGGAGACGCTGCCGTTTCTCGTCCCGAGCAAAATCGTGCTCGTCCGGGATCAAGTGCTGTTCGCTTCGGGCAAGGAGTCGGCCAAGACCGAGCACCGTCCCGAACGGCTTCTCGCCTATATGGAACAGCCGCTCGAATCGACGGTGCTCGTCTTTAGCGTGCCCCAGGAGAAGCTGGACGAACGCAAGAAAACGGTGAAAGCGGCCAAAGCCAAAGATTGGGTCGTCTCTTTCGCTTCTCTGCAGCCGGAGGAGCTGCTGCGCTGGCTCGTCAAGCGCGCCGGCAGCCAGGGCCGCACGCTGGGCGCCGACGCCGCGGATGAGCTGCTGCGGCGCGTAGGCACGGATATGCACGCGCTGGCCGCGGAGACGGACAAGCTGTGCCTGCACGCGGGGTTGGGAGGCGCGGTCACGCTCGAATCGGTGCGGACGCTCGTGCCGATGGCGACGGAGCAGAACGTATTTAAGCTCACGGAGGAGCTGGCCGCGCTGCGCACGGCGGAAGCGATCTCGCTGTACCACGATCTGCTGAAGCAGCGGGAAGAGCCGATCAAGCTGATGGCGCTGCTCGTCCGCCAATTCCGCAACATGCTCTACGTCAAGGAGTTGGGAGGACAGGGGTATTCTCCCCAGCAGATGGCTTCGCAGATCGGGCTGCACCCGTACGCGGTGAAAATTACGGCCGAGCAGGCGCGCAAGTTCAGTCTGGAACGGCTGGCCTCGCTGCTCGGCGAGCTTGCGGAGCTGGATTACGCGATGAAGTCGGGAAGAGTGGACAAGGCGCTCGGCCTCGAGCTGTTCCTGCTCCGAACCGGTTCCCGGGGGGCGAGCTGAGAGAAGCCTCGCTCGTTCCGCCGCTCGGCAACATGAAAAACAACCAAAAGAGCCATCCTACAAGCAGGACGATCCTGCCGGGGATGGCTCTTCTATGGCTGCCGCCGCAAAGCGGCGGGCCGCATATTCGTCAAGCGAAGCCTTAAGCTTGCGCGGACAATGCGTTGAGTTTCTTGGCCAGACGGGACTTTTTGCGAGCGGCTGCATTTTTGTGAATGAGGCCTTTGGTTGCCGCTTTGTCCAGCTTCTTCTGGGCCGCGCCGTATGCTGCTTGAGCAGCGTTCACGTCCGTTCCGATTACCGCTGCGTCGGCTTGTTTAACAACCGTACGAAGAGCGGATTTAGCCGAAGCGTTGCGCAGGCGGCGAGCTTCGTTCGTTTTGGTACGTTTAATGGCGGATTTGATGTTTGGCATTCTTTTCACCTCCAGATCAAACAGAAGTATTTCTCCACACAACTTGTAACATTCTATCATGCAAGGGGGTAAAAAGCAAGGCTGATTTCCCACCTCAATCCGCAAGCGAAAGGGGTTCAATTCACCCGATGGACAAAGATTTATCAATGTACGATATACGCACGGATCTGGCGCTGGAAGCGAAGGAGATCGCCTCACAAGGGCACGAGACGCCGGATATTCCGGGGCTCTGGTCGGAGACGGAGAGCGAGGACGGCATCACCGTCACCCGCATGGAAATCCAGAACGATCAAGCCGCGCAGCGGATCGGCAAAATGGTCGGGCACTACGTCACGCTGGAAGTGCCCGACATGAGGCAGGGAGATACGGAGCTTCAGGACAAAGTGGCGACTGCGATGGCTAAAGAGTTCGAAGCGTTCCTGCAGCGGATCGGAGTGACTCCCAAGCACAGCGTGCTCGTCGTCGGATTGGGCAACTGGAACGTAACGCCGGACGCGCTCGGGCCGATCGTCGTGGAGAACATTATGGTGACGCGGCACTTCTTCGAGCTGATGCCCGACCAGGTAAGTCCGGGCTATCGGGCGGTCAGCGCGGTTGCGCCGGGGGTGCTGGGCACGACGGGCATCGAGTCGAGCGACATCGTGCAGGGCATCGTGGAGAAGGCGAAGCCGGATTTGATCATCGCCATCGACGCTCTCGCCGCCAAGTCCCTCGAACGGGTCAATACGACGATCCAGATCGCCGATACGGGCATACACCCCGGATCGGGCATCGGCAACAAGCGCAAAGGGCTGACCAAGGAAATTCTCGGCGTCCCCTGCATCGGTATCGGCGTCCCGACCGTCGTGTACGCGTCCACGATCGTGAACAACACGATGGACATGATGTTCGAGCATATGAAGCAGCATACGGACAACACCGATCCGATGTTCGGCATTTTCGGCAAAATGGCCGACAACGAACGGCTGCAGCTCGTGCGGGAGGTGCTTCATCCGCTCGGACACGATTTGCTCGTCACGCCGAAGGAGATCGACAAGTTCATCGAGGATATCGCCAACGTGATCGCCAGCGGCTTAAACGCCGCTCTCCACGAAGCGGTCGACACGGACAACGTGGCCGCCTATACGCATTAGCGCAGCCTCAAGTGGCGGGGGTGTCCCGTAAGCAGGGACGTACAAGATTATCGATGAGAAAAAGTGAGCATGCATCCATCGATAATCGATCTGTACGTCTCTCTTTACTTGTGGGACAGCTCCGTCTCTCATTCTAGCAACCACCCGGTTCTATCATTCCCGCTCGTCTCATAGGATGAGATACCTGGGAAAAAAAGAGAGGGCGTCTTCGCAGGACGAAGACACCGGGAGGTAGAACAACATGAAACGGATGAACGCATCGACGGATTGGCCGCTGCTGCGCGCGAAATTTCGCAAGATTCTGATCACCGGACGAGCCTTTTTCCTGCTCAGCGCAAGCTCAATGGCGCTGTTCGTCTTGCTGGGACTCGGAGGCCTGCTGCAGAACAAGCTCGCCGTATCGCCCGTTCAATCGATGAAAGGGATGGCCGCTTCGCTGTCGGGTCAATTTTTTCAATCGCTGCTGGCGATGGAGATGCCGCATATGGAAGCTTCGACCGACTCGCCTTTCGAGACGGGCCGGATGGCGTCGTTCCTGCTTCGGTTTATGACCGACGTGAACCCCGACAATCCGAAGAGCCTGCTTTCGCTGGAGCTTCCGGGAATGGACCGCGACCGCTCCGTGCTCCTTCGGCCGGGGACGGGGGCGCCCGAAGCGCCCGAAGATCACGGCCCGCTTACCGAAGAGGGGCTGACCGCGGATCATGGGGACCCGGCCGAATCGCAGGATCCCGACCGTTTTCCGGAGACGGAGCCCGGGAAAGAGCCTTCGGCTTCTCCCGAACCTTCGGGCGGAGAGGATAAGCCTTCTCCAGACGAAGAGCCGTCGACGGAAGGGCGCAAAATCGCGTTTATCTACCACTCTCACAACCGGGAGTCCTATTATCCGGAGCTTAAAGAAGGAACGAAGGACCCGAATTCGAGCAAAATCAACGTCACCCTGGTCGGAAAGCGGCTTGCCGGACAGCTTGAAAAAAGGGGAATCGGAGCCGTGCACTCGCCGAAGGATTATCCGACGTCGGTTCAGGGCTATAATTGGAATTATTCGTATAAATATTCTTTGCAGACCGTGCGCCAGGCGATGGCGGACAACGAGGACTTGAAATTGTTCTTCGACATTCACAGGGACTCGCAGAGGCGCGCGAAGACGACGGCGACGATCAAAGACAAGGACTACGCGCAGGTGTACTTTATTATCGGGCATCGCAATCCGAACTGGCGCGAGAACGAGGACTTCGCCAATCGCATTCACGAGCGGCTGGAGAAGCAGTATCCCGGCTTGTCCAGAGGGGTGTGGGGCAAGACGGCGGCCAACGGCAACGGGGAGTACAACCAGTCCGTCGCCCCCGGCAGCGTGCTGATCGAGATCGGCGGCGTCGACAATACGCTTGAGGAATGCTATCGGACGGCGGACGCGCTTGCGAAAGTCATCTCGGAAATTTATTGGAACGACGAGAAGGCGATCGAGGCGGCTGCGCCGCAAAAATAGAAAGGAGGTGCGCGAATGCGCAGAGATTCTTTCAAATTGCTTATTTTTGCCGGACTGCTCGGATTTGCCGTTCTATACGGGATGGAGCTGTCCTCCAAAGGGATCGAGAACGTCAAAGGCCCGTGGGAAACGGAAGGCGCGACGGTCGAGCAGCCGGCGTCGGACGATGATTGGACGCTGCCTGCGAAGGACCCGCGGCAAGGCGCGAAGTCCCGGGAGGAGACGCGATCTCAGGCGCAGGAGCAGGAGCTTAACGCCGGAGGGGAAGACGAAGAGTTCGGCATTCCGAGGGCGGACCGCGAGCCGATCGTCGACCGGATGTCCGGCAAGACGGCCGAAGTGCTGCACGATCTGTCCCGCAACGGCATTCGCATGGTCGTCTCCCTGTTCGACAAAGTGCTCGGATAGCGAACGACGCTCATGGTCGATCCGAATCGGGGCGGCGAGAGGGAAAAGACAGCGCCCGATCGGCTTGACGCGGGTCCGGCCGTAGACTATGATGGGAGTAATTCCGTTTCAAAGGGGAAATTTTAATGTTGGTCATGGTTCTGAACTGAATTATTCAATAAGTCGCTAACGATCCATGCAAGGAGCAAAGAACCTCGAAGTACGCAGGTTTTTTTGCCGATGGGCTCGTCGCGGCTGGAATAACCAGTGAGGAACCGGACAAGACCGCCCCTACCGAAGCGAAGCTATCGGGGAGATCTGCCGTGCTCGTCAGGGTACGGTTTTTTTGCGCGATTTTTCGGGTTTGCGCCCGAGCGGCCGCGCGTCTCTTCGAGGCTGATTTCAGGCAGGCTGCGAGCTTGCGCCGATGGCGCACGTCCTCGCGGCCTGCTTTTTTAATTTCTATTTTAGGAGGCATGAACGAACGATGAGACAGCATTCCCTCGACAAACTGGAATATCCTCGCGCGATATCCGCGCTCCTGAATTACACGGTCACTTATTTGGGGAAAAAGAGAATCGAGCAGCTGCAGCCGATCGCGGATATCGCGATCATTCGGCGCAAGCTGGCGGAGACGGAGGAGGCTTCCCGGCTGCTGGCCCGAGGCGCGCATCCGCCCCTTCCTTCGCTGGAGGGCATGGAGGCGCTGATGGCGCTGCTCGGAACGGGATACGTTCTGACCGAACAGGATTTCGGTCATCTCGCCCAGTTCGCGCGAAGCTGCGAGCAGCTGCGGCAGTACATGGCCGCGAAGCAAACCGAGTTCCCGTCGGTGGCCGGCTACGGCATGTCCATGTACGATCTGAAGCCGCTGCGAGAAGCGATCGAAGCCTGCGTCGACCGGGGACGCGTCGTGGATACGGCGAGCCCGGACCTGCACAAGGTGAGGAAGAAAATCCGCGCGACGGAGGAGAAGCTGCAGAAGAGGCTGGAGAGCCTCATGTCCAAGCTGTCGGATTGCCTGCAGGAGAGAATCGTCAGCCGCAGAGACGGCAGATTCGTGCTGCCCGTGAAACGGGAATACCGCAAGCGCGTGCCCGGTGCGGTGCTGGACGAATCGTCGAGCGGCCAGACCGTGTTCGTCGAGCCGTCGGAGCTGGCCGGTCCGCAGATGGAACTGAGCGAGCTGCGGTTTCAGGAAAGCCGCGAGGAGACGCTTATTCTCGCCCGTCTGACCGGCGAGGCGGAGTCGTATGCGCAGGAGCTGTCCGTTAACCTGGACGCGGTCGGATACTGCGACTTTCTGTTCGCGAAGGCGAAGTGGGGGCTGGCGATCGGGGGCATCGCTCCGGAGCTGAACGGCGATCGCGTGCTGGATCTTAAGGAGGCGCGGCATCCGTTTCTGGCCGCGAAGCCGGCGCCGCTCGACATTCGCGCCGGCGAGGGCTATCGGGCGCTGCTGATCACGGGACCGAATACGGGCGGCAAGACCGTCGCGCTCAAGACGGCCGGCCTGCTCACGCTGCTGGCCCAGTCGGGACTGCTTATTCCCGCTGCCGAAGGAAGCCGCGTCGCCGTATTTCAATCGGTCGAAGTCGATATCGGGGACGGCCAGAGCCTCGAATCGTCGCTGAGCACGTTTTCCTCTCATCTGCGCAACGTCATCGACATTCTCGCTCATGCCGGCCCTTCCACGCTGGTGCTGCTGGACGAACTCGCGACCGGCACCGATCCGGGAGAAGGTGTCGGTCTGTCGATCGCGGTTCTGGAGGAGCTGTACCGGCGGGGCTGCGTGATCATGGCGACGACGCATTTTAACGAGATCAAGGAATACGCCCGGGTGACCGAAGGCTTCCGGAACGCCCGCATGGCGTTCGACGAAGAGACGCTCAGCCCGCTGTACCGCCTGGACATGGGGGAGGCCGGCAATAGCTATGCCTTCGTTATCGCCTCCAAGCTGGGCATTGCGCCGCGCATTATCGAGAGGGCGCGTACGATTGCAGACCGGTTGAAGGAAGGGCGGGGCGACGCAGCTGTTCCACCGGCGAAGGAAGAGACGAAGCATTCCGGTTCCCGGGCGGACAATCGCAAATCTGAGCGGCATTCGCAAGGGCGGGCTAAGTCGGAGGAGACGAAGCGGGAGCTCGCCGGCCGATGGTCCGTCGGAGACCTCGTATTCATCCCGCATCTGCGCAAGCCGGGCGTCGTTTATCGGCTGCCGGACGAGAAGGGCAACCTGATCGTGCAGGTGCAGAAGGAGAAGATCAAGCTCAACCATAAGCGGATACGCAAATATATCGACAAGAAACATCTGTATCCGGGAGAAGATTACGACTTGGACATCGTGTTCGATTCGGTGGAAAACCGCAAGAAGCGCCATTTGATGGGCAAGCGGCACGTGGACGGCCTGACGATCGAGCGTTCCTCGGAGGAGTAGCCGCGCGAGGAGCTCTGGGCCCGGGCATTGGCCTCCATTGATGAGAGCGGCGGACGCTGTTATAATGAAGTGATCGTCATTCGACGTTATGGAACCGGCTGGAGGTACTCATTGGAATGGCAGAACTGTCTATCAAGCAAAGTCACATTCGCAATTTTTGCATTATCGCGCATATCGACCACGGCAAATCGACGCTGGCCGACCGCATTTTGGAATATACGGGCGCACTGACTTCCCGGGAAATGCAGGAGCAGGTGCTGGACTCGATGGATCTGGAGCGCGAGCGCGGCATTACGATCAAGATGACGGCTGTTCGTCTGTTGTATAAGGCCGACGACGGCGAAACCTATTTGCTCCACCTGATCGACACGCCGGGACACGTCGATTTTACGTACGAAGTATCTCGCAGCCTGGCAGCGTGCGAAGGCGCAATTCTTGTCGTCGACGCGGCGCAGGGCATCGAAGCCCAGACGCTGGCTAACGTCTACTTGGCGCTGGATAACAATCTGGAGATCGTTCCGGTTATCAACAAGATTGACTTGCCGAGCGCCGAACCCGATCGCGTTAAACAGGAGATCGAGGATGTCATCGGACTCGACGCCAGCGATGCGGTGCTCGCCTCCGCGAAGAACGGGATCGGCATCAGGGAAATTTTGGAGCAGGTCGTCAAGCAGATTCCGCCTCCGCAAGGAGATCGCGACAAGCCGCTGAAGGCGCTTATTTTCGATTCCCACTATGATGCATATAAAGGCGTCGTCTGCTCCATTCGCGTGATCGACGGCTCGATCAAGGCCGGCACGAAAATGAAGTTTATGGCCACCGGAGCGCAGTTCGAGGTTGTCGAGGTAGGCACATTCATGCCGCGCCCGACGGCTGTAACCGAGCTTGGACCTGGAGATGTGGGCTTTGTCAGCGCTTCGATCAAGAACGTGAAGGATACGCGAGTCGGCGATACGATCACTGACGCGAAAAATCCGACCTCCGAGCCGCTTGAGGGCTACCGAAGCATTAACCCAATGGTGTTCTGCGGAATGTATCCGATCGATTCGACGGACTACAACGACCTGCGGGACGCGCTGGAAAAGCTGGAACTGAACGACGCTTCGCTGCGTTACGAGCCGGAGTCCTCTCAGGCGCTCGGCTTCGGTTTCCGCTGCGGCTTCCTGGGGATGCTGCATATGGAGATCATTCAGGAGAGGATCGAGCGCGAGTTCAACATTCCGCTTATTACGACCGCTCCGAGCGTTATTTACCGGGTAACATTGACGAGCGGGGAAGTGCAGGAAATTTCCAACCCGGCCGATTACCCGGATTCCGCCAAAATCGATTTCGTCGAGGAGCCTTTCGTCAAGGCTTCGATTATCGTTCCGAACGACTATGTAGGCGCGATTATGGAGCTGTGTCAGGGCAAACGCGGCGAGTTTATCGACATGCAGTATCTGGACACGAATCGCGTTACGATCCAATACAATGTGCCGCTGGCGGAGATCGTCTACGATTTCTTCGACCAACTGAAGTCGAGCACGAAGGGCTACGCTTCGTTCGACTACGAACTGATCGGCTACCGGCAATCTTCCCTCGTCAAGATGGACATTTTGCTGAACTCCGAGAAGGTTGACGCGCTTTCGTTTATCGTGCACAGAGACCGCGCTTACAACCGCGGGAGGGTTATTTGCGAGAAACTGAAGGATCTTATTCCGCGCCAAATGTTCGAGGTGCCGATCCAGGCGGCGGTCGGGCAGAAGATCGTCTCCCGCGAGACGATCAAGGCCATGCGCAAAAACGTGCTGGCCAAATGCTACGGCGGCGACATCTCGCGTAAGCGGAAGCTGCTCGACAAGCAGAAGGAAGGCAAGAAGCGGATGAAGCAGGTCGGCAACGTCGAAGTGCCGCAGGAAGCGTTCATGGCCGTATTGAAGCTGGATGAGGATTAAGATGAGGGAAGCGGGCTGCCGGCCCGCTTTTCTCTATTCGAGGTGAAAGACTAATGATGACCGATTCCGAAAGGGCGGCGACGCTTGTGCCGCCGCTGCACCGATGGACGCCGAGAGCGCTGTACATTCATATTCCTTTTTGCACGAACAAGTGCTTTTACTGCGATTTTAACTCCTATGTGGCCGCAGGACAGCCGATCGACGCCTATCTGGACGCGCTGGAGAACGAGATGAAGCTGACCGTTGCCGAGCTTCCGCCGGCCTCGATCGATACCGTTTTCGTGGGCGGGGGAACTCCGACCGTGCTGACTCCGCCGCAGATGAGCCGTTTTCTGGATTCGGTGAGACGGCATTTTCCGCTGGCGGCAGACGCTGAGTTTACGATGGAAGCCAACCCGGGTACGACAGACATGGAGAAGCTTGCCGCGATGCGCGAAGGGGGCGTGAACCGGATCAGCTTCGGCGCGCAGACGTTCGATAACGGCCTGCTGGAGAGAATCGGGAGAATCCATGCCGCGCAGGACATCGTGCAGAGCATCGCCAACGCCAAGGCGGCCGGATTTACGAATTTGTCGATCGACCTGATGTTCGGCTTGCCGAACCAGACGCTCGAGCAGCTTCAGATCAGCGTGAACAAGGCGCTGGAGCTCGACTTGCCGCATTATTCCTTGTACGGTCTGAAGGTGGAGGAAAATACGCTGTTCTACCGTCTGTACCAACGGGACGAACTGCCTTTGCCGGAAGAAGAGGAAGAGGTCGCGATGTACGAGTATTTAATGGAAAGATTGAGCGGAGCGGGCTATCGCCATTACGAGATCAGCAACTTCGCCAAGCCGGGCTTCGAGAGCCGGCACAATACGGTGTATTGGCACAACCAGCCTTATTACGGGCTGGGCGCCGGCGCCCACGGCTACGCTCTCGGACAGCGCCATATCAACATTAAAGGCGTGCAGCCGTATATCGACGCAGCCTGGCGCGGCCTGCCGCGGCTTGAGCGCAGTAACGTCAGCGCGGAGGAGGCGATGGGCGACTTCATGATGGTCGGCCTGCGGCTGAGGGAAGGCGTGACTCAGGCCGGCTTCGCCAAGCAGTTCGGCGGGGCCAGCATGGAAGAGGTATATGGCAAGGAGCTGGCCCGTCTCGTGGAACAAGGCTTGCTCGAGCGGACGGCGGGACGGGAGCCGGGCTACCGGCTAACCTCGCGCGGCGTGCTGCTCGGCAACGAGGTGTTCGGAGCGTTCGTCTGACGTCTTGAAGGGCGGTGTGGGGTCGGGACCCGGATAAGCGATAAGGAGCCGTCGGCATTCGGGTTTTCGATCGGGACGATAAACGGTTTTTTCGTTTCGTTCGAAAAGTCTCTTGAGGGATCCGTTGAGATGTTGTATATTTATTCATACATATTCATTGGATGAGAGAAGGAATGGTCATGTCGGTCCTCTGCCGCCCAGCGATCCCGGAAGACGTAGAGGGGCTTTACGAACTTATACAAGGCTATGCCGCCAAAGGCATCATGCTGCCAAGATCCAGGGAGGCGCTTTCCCGCAATATCGACACGTTTATCGTGGCGCAGGACGGGGAACAGCTGATCGGATGCGGTTCGCTGTGTAGGCTCGGCAGCGATCTCGTCGAGATTCGCTCGCTTGGCATCGCGGACGGCTTCAAAGGCCAGGGCATCGGGAGCAAGCTCGTGGACGCGCTGATCGAGGAAGCCAAGCTGCAGGGAATCCCGAAGGTTATGGCGCTCACGTACGAAGCGGCGTTTTTCCAGAAGAACGGGTTCCGGATCGTAGACAAGGAGATTTTTCCCGAGAAAGTATGGACGGATTGCGTCAATTGTCCGAAGCAGCAATGCTGCGACGAAATCGCCGTCGTTCGGATCATCGAACCGGCGCAGGAGAACGAGCGCTTAAGTTTTGCCCAAATGTAAGCGAACATGCCAAATCGAGCGGGAACGTTCTTGACACGACCGCCTTCGGTTTGGTATTTTTGTAGTAGTCTTTAGCACTCGTCGTAATTGAGTGCTAACGATAACGGGAAACCTATTCAAGGAGGAGATTCGGATGCTGAGCGAACGCCAACGCATGATCCTAAACGCGATTATCGACGATTATATCCGTTCTGCGGAGCCGGTCGGTTCCCGCAGCATCTCCAAGCGCGGAGACGTGTCTTTCAGTCCGGCGACCATCCGCAACGAGATGGCGGATCTGGAGGAGATGGGGCTGCTCGAGCAGCCGCACACTTCGGCGGGCCGAATCCCTTCTATTAAAGGCTACCGTTATTACGTGGATCATCTCGTTACCTTGGGCGAGATCGGGGACCGGGAAGCGCGCATGATTCGTTCTTTTTTCGCTGAGAAAATGACGCATTGGGAAGGCATTATCGAGCATGCGGCGACCGTTTTGTCCCAGATGACGAATTACACCTCGATCGTGCTCGGTCCGGAGATGTTCAATACGGCATTGAAGCATTTTCAGGTTATTCCGTTGACGGACAATTCCGCAGTCGCGATTATCGTAACGAACACGGGACACGTCGAGCATCGGACGATTTCCATTCCGGAAGGCATCACGATGGACGATATGACGAAAATCGTGAACCTGCTTAACGACAAGCTGGCCGGGGTGCCGTTCTACAAGGTCAAGTCGGTTCTGCACAGCGAGATCGCCAAGGAGCTCAGCCGTTATGTGGAGAGATTCGAGGAAATTCTGGCGCTGCTTGAACAGACGATCGACGAGAAGCAGGACCCGAAAGTATTTTTGAGCGGCGCGTCCAACATGCTGACCCAGCCGGAGTTCAAGGACGTTGATAAGGCCAAGTCGATTCTCGGCATGCTGGAGGCAACTCCGCTCGTCGTGCAGCTGTTCCAGTCCAATCCGGGAGGCATCCAGGTGAAGATCGGAACGGAGAACGCGCACGAGGCCATCAATCATTGCAGTTTGATTACCGCGACGTATTCCTTCGACGGACAGTCGCTCGGCACGATCGGCATTCTGGGTCCGACTCGCATGGAGTACGCGAAGGTCATCGGCTTGCTTGATTATTTATCCAAGGATATCGTCCAGTTGATGTCCCGCTGGCATAAATAAAGGTTGCATAGCCCCCGAAACCGGGAGGCACGGTAAGGAGGTGAATCGTACATGAGTACGAACGAGACGAAGGAGTCTGCGAACATGGATGAGGTAACCGAAACGAACGATTCGGCCGTTTCCGGCGACGAGCCGCAAGCCGAGGAACAGACAACCGGAGAAAGCGAACGCATCGCCGAGCTGGAGCGTTTGGCGGATGATCATCATAGTCGTTATTTGCGCGCGCAGGCCGATTTCGATAACTTCCGCAGACGCACGCAGAAGGAAAAAGAGGAGCTCGCGCAATACGCTTCTATGAAGCTGATTACGCAGCTGCTGCCCGTTCTCGATAACTTCGGCCGCGCGCTTCAGGCGGGCGAAGGGGCGGGCGGAACCGACTCCTTTGCCAAAGGCGTGGATATGATTTTCCGTCAATTGTCCCAGGTGTTGGAGGCGGAAGGCCTTAAGCCGATGGATGCCGTTGGACAGCAGTTCGACCCGGAATTGCATCAGGCGATCATGCGGGTGGAGAGCGACGAGCACGAAGAAGGAATCGTCGTCGAGGTCGTCCAGACCGGCTATATGCTTAAAGATAGAGTCATACGCCCAGCTATGGTGAAAGTCAGCGGCTAGCGCGACTTCCTTCGGAGCAGAAGGAAGCGGATCGTGCACTTATATCAAAGGAGGAACACCCAGCTATGAGCAAAGTAATCGGAATCGACCTCGGTACGACGAACTCGTGCGTCGCGGTCATGGAAGGCGGCGAAGCCGTCGTTATCCCTAACGCGGAAGGCAACCGCACCACTCCTTCCGTCGTCGGCTTCAAGAAAGACGGAGAGCGCGTCGTAGGCGAGACTGCGAAGCGTCAAGCGATCACGAATCCGGATCGCACGGTTAGTTCCATTAAGCGTCATATGGGAACGACCCACAAGGAAACGATCGAAGGAAAAGCGTATTCCGCTCCGGAGATTTCGGCGATTATCCTGCAGAAGCTCAAAGCCGACGCAGAAGCATACTTAGGACAACCGGTCACGCAAGCGGTTATTACCGTTCCTGCATATTTTAACGATAGCCAGCGCCAAGCGACGAAGGACGCGGGCAACATCGCGGGCCTTGAAGTGCTGCGGATCGTCAACGAGCCTACGGCTGCCGCGCTCGCTTATGGCTTCGAGAAGCAAGAGGATCAAACGATTCTCGTATTCGACCTCGGCGGAGGCACGTTCGACGTCAGCATTCTGGAACTCGGCGACGGCTTCTTCGAAGTTAAAGCAACGAGCGGCGACAACCACCTCGGCGGCGACGATTTCGACCAAGCGATCATGGAATGGCTGTCCGGCGAATTCAAAAAAGAGCACGGCATCGACCTGCTGAAGGACAAAGCGGCGGTGCAACGCCTGAAGGACGCGGCGGAGAAAGCGAAGAAGGAGCTGTCCGGCGTCGTCTCCACGACGATCTCCTTGCCGTTCATCACGGTTGTAGACGGAGTGCCGCAGCATTTGGAGCTTAACCTGAGCCGTTCGAAGTTCGATGAGCTTACGGCTAGTCTGGTAGAACGCACGATGTCGCCTACCCGCCAAGCGCTGTCGGATGCCGGCATGTCTCCTGCGGACATCGACAAAGTCGTTCTGGTCGGCGGTTCCACGCGTATTCCTGCCGTCCAGGACGCGATCAAAAAGCTGACGGGCAAAGAGTCGCACAAGGGCGTTAACCCGGACGAAGTGGTCGCTCTCGGCGCTGCCGTTCAAGCGGGCGTACTGACGGGCGAAGTCAAAGACGTCGTGCTGCTCGACGTCACTCCGCTGTCCCTCGGCATCGAAACGGCCGGCGGCGTCTTGACGAAAATGATCGATCGCAATACGACGATCCCGACGAGCAAATCGCAGGTGTTCTCGACTTACGCCGACATGCAGACGCAAGTCGAAATTCACGTCCTGCAAGGCGAACGCGCGATGGCTAAGGACAATAAGACGCTCGGCCGCTTCGTTCTGAGCGAAATTCCACCGGCGCCTCGCGGCGTGCCGCAAATCGAAGTCACGTTCGATATCGACGCGAACGGTATCGTTAACGTATCGGCTCTCGACAAGGGCACCGGCAAAACGCAGAAAATCACGATCACCTCTTCCGGCGGCTTGAGCAAGGAAGATATCGAGCGCATGCAGAAGGAAGCGGAACTGCACGCGGAAGAGGACAAAGCTCGCCGCGAGCTGGTCGAAGCGAAGAACAGCGCGGATCAACTGATCTACAGCGTCGACAAGACGATCAAGGACCTCGGCGACAAAGTCGACGCGAGCGAAGTCGAGAAGGCGAACGCGGCGAAAGAGAAGTTGACAAGCGCGGTTGCATCCGATAACCTTGAACAGATCAATCAAGCGACCGAAGAGCTGACCGAAATCGTGCAGCAGCTGTCCGTGAAGCTTTACGAGCAGGCCGCGCAGCAAGCGCAGCCGGGTCAAGAAGCAGGGGACGCAGGCTCCGCAGGTTCCGGTCCCGCGAAAGACAACGTCGTCGACGCGGACTATGAAGTCGTAGACGAAGACAAGAAATAATTCGGATGCCGCATACACGGAAAGTCAAAGCCGATTCCCCAGCCATGCGGGATCGCTTTGACTTTCCTTCATGAGGAGGTGGAGAGAAGTGGCGGACAAAAGAGACTATTACGAAGTTCTGGAGCTTCCCAAGAACGCCTCCGCGGACGACGTGAAGAAAGCTTATCGCAAGCTGGCTCGGCAGTATCACCCTGACGTCAATAAGGCGCCCGACGCCGAAACGAAATTCAAAGAAGTGAAAGAAGCGTATGACGTGCTGAGCGACGATCAGGCGCGCGCGCGTTACGACCAGTTCGGCCACCAGGACCCGAACGCCGGTTTCGGAGGAGCGGGAGGAGCCGGGGCTGATTTCGGCGGGGGTTTCGGAGATATATTCGATATGTTTTTCGGAGGCGGCGGAGGCCGGAGGGATCCGAACGCGCCTCAGCGGGGCAACGACCTGCAATACACGATGACGATCGAATTCAAGGAAGCGGTGTTCGGCAAAGAGATGGACATTACGATTCCGCGGACCGAATCGTGCGACACGTGCCACGGAAATGGCGCCAAGCCCGGCACGAAGCCGGAAACGTGTTCCGTCTGCCGCGGCTCCGGTCAGCAGGAAGTGGCGCAGAATACGCCGTTCGGACGCATCGTGAATCGACGGGCATGTACCGCATGTTCCGGACGAGGCAAAATCATTAAAGATCGCTGCGGCACTTGCGGCGGCAGCGGCCAAGTCAAAAAACAACGCAAAATCCACGTCAAAATTCCCGCGGGCGTCGACGACGGAGCCCAGCTTCGCGTCAGCGGCGAAGGGGAAGGCGGAATGCGCGGAGGTCCTTCGGGGGATCTCTACATCGTTCTTCGCGTGAAATCCCACGACTTCTTCGAACGGGAAGGCGACGACATTTACTGCGAAATTCCATTGACCTTTACGCAGGCGGCGCTCGGGGACGAGATCGAAATTCCGACCTTGTCCGAGAAGGTCAAGTTGAAGATTCCTCCCGGAACCCAGACGGGCACGTATTTCCGGCTTAAGGGCAAGGGCGTTCCGAAGCTTCGCGGTTACGGGCAAGGGGATCAACAGGTGAAGGTGACGATCGTCACCCCGACCAACCTGAGCGAAGACCAGCGGGAGCTGCTGCGGGAGTTCGCGTCTAAGAGCGGCGAGGCAACGCACGAGCAGAGCAAAAACATTTTCGAGCGGATGAAGCGCGCGATTCTTGGAGAATAAAAAGCAACGACGGCCATCCAGCCTGACGCTGGCGGCCGTTTTTTTATAGTATAAGTGCGAAGGCCAGGGAAAACCTATTGGAGTAATTGCGATGCGCATTGCTGCCGCGGAGCAACCCATAAGGAGGATGTTGATCTATGGCCAAAAAACGCGAACGTTTGCCGGTTGCTAAGGCGGAAGATGTCGAGTATTCGGAAGAGCTAGCTGACGGAGACGACAAAAAAGCGCAGGAGCGCGCTGAGGCGGCTGATCGGCGAGCTGCCGGAGAGCATGGAGAGTGAGTCGCATGGATATGGAACCGTTACAAGCCAGATTCGAGACTCAAGACCAAGCGGAATCGGTCATCCGCAAGCTGTCCGCTCTTCGCAGCGACCGCTTCCGGCTGGAGAGGACGAGCGCCGGAGCCGCCGCTTCTTCCGGCGGACAATCGTGGAACGCCGAAATCGGTTCTGACCTCGGCGCCATCGCCACACCGTCTAACGCCTACGCTACCTCGGCTGCGGCTGAATTCACGCTGTCCGCCATCGTCCCTGCAGCTGCAGCGGACCAAGCGCGCACCGTCATCCGCCAAGCCGGCGGCGTAATCTACTGATCGATCCCCGGGCGTATACCGCTGAGCAGTGTGCGCCCTTCTCCTCTCCCCCTTTTGCCGCTACCCTCTCGCTCAGAATGCAAAACGTTAGTAGGTCTACCTCTTCCTCCACCACTATGGCCACTATCCCCTCGACTCAGAACGCCAGTGCGACAATACGTAGGTCTGCCCAGCTATGGCCACTATCCCCTCGACTCAGAACGCCAGTGCGACAATACGTAGGTCTGCCCAGCTATGGCCATTATCCCCTCGACTCAGAACGCCAGTGCGACAATACGTAGGTCTGCCCAGCTATG
>NZ_JBEPYQ010000042.1:0-52136 GCF_041641335.1 Cohnella sp.
GGGGGATTTGCGCAGGTTAACGGTCCCGCAGACCGTTAACGGGGCGAGGTTGGCGGATTGGCGCAGGTTAACGGCCTCGCGGACCGTTAACGGGGCGAGTTGGGCGGATTGGCGCACGCTAACGGCCTCGCAGACCGTTAACGGGGCGAGTTGGGCGGATTGGCGCACGCTAACGGTCTCGCAGACCGTTAACGGGGCGAGGTTGGCGGATTGGCGCAGGCTAACGGCCTCGCGGACCGTTAACGGGGCGAGTTGGGGGGATTTGCGCACGCTAACGGTCCCGCAGACCGTTAACGGGGCGAGTTGGGGGGATTTGCGCACGCTAACGGCCTCGCGGACCGTTAACGGGGCGAGGTTGGCGGATTGGCGCAGGCTTACGGTCTCGCAGACCGTTAACGGGGCGAGGTCGGCGGGGTGGCGCAGGTTAACGGTCCCGCAGACCGTTAACGGGGCGAGGTCGACGGGGTGGCGGACGTTACCGTCCGGCGGACTGCTGATTTTGTTTTCGCCATTCGAGCGGAGTGACCCCGACGGATTTGACGAACTGCTCGTAAAAACGGCTGGAGCTCGTAAAGCCGACCTCCGACGAAATGAACTCGATCGCTTTGCCCGTCTGGCTCAGCAGTCTCTTGGCTTCCTCAATCCGCAGGTTGATGACGTACTGCTTGGGAGAGACGCCTACCGCTTCCGAAAACCTTTTACGAAGAATGCTCTCCGATAAGTAATGGCGAGCGGCGATATCGTGAATCGTAATCGGCGTATTGTAGTTTCTGTGAATCTCCTTCAGCACCTCTTGCACGATCCGCTTGTCCCCGTGAGCCTCGGTGTCGGGGGTGACGGTTACGTTGCGATGGAACAGCAGCAGCACCGTTTCGAAAGCGATCCTCATCAGATCGTAGGAATAGTCGCCTCGTTCCTCGGAGTGCCACTCCCTCTCCAGCCGGGTCAGGCTCATCTCCGCCCACTGCCTGTCCCCCTCGTCCAGATGCGCGCTCCAGAGCCGGTGCGGCTTCTGGTAAGCGCTCAGGAACAAGTATTGGCAGAAAGCCGGAACTTTGGCATAGAGAAAATGGACGGACAGCCCCGTCCATGGCTCGGTGCAGACGAAACCATGATGCAGGCCGGAAGGAATCAGGATCAGATCTCCCGCCGATACTTTGATATTTTGTTCGTAAGAGCTGTAATAGCCTCCCCCGCCCAAAATCAAGGTCAACTCGTCGTATTCGTGCGAATGGGACATGAACAGGCCTTCTCCCTGCTCGGCCTGAAAAGTATGCGGCTTAAACCGTTCGATGCTCGTAATGAAGCCTCTGGCCATACGAATATTCGCCCTTCCCTTTTTCGTCTTGGCGACCTAAGGAACCGTGCGTCGAATTCGTGGTGTGCTCTTATATTACCATGTCCCCAGCGAAGGGAGCCATAGTTCGGACCGTCACAAAGAAAGACTCATTATTCCGCGGGATTGGGGAATCCTACAACGTAACCTGTCGCTCCCCTCAAGCGGCGGACAATTTTTCACACGGGAGATGTATAGCCATGGAAAGCTTCTTTCGGTGGGTGTCGTCCCACGTCTTGACCGTACTGCTTATCCTCGGCGTCATTTATGCGGTCGCCTTCGTTCTGACTCGTCGCAAATCGCTGTTCTACAAAGAATAAGCCCCCGGTCCGGTCCGCCCGCTTGCGCAAGCTTCCCGAGCCGGAGGCTCATGCTGGTTATGCCGTGACCTGGGCCGCGGAGATGCCCGTTCATCTCGTCCGTGCGCTTTGACCGCAATGTCCGCGTGTCTCGCGTCTCGTACGATTCGTTACACGAGCGCCTTGGCCGCAATGTCCTTGCGATTTTGTTTGCCTTCGAACGTAATGCCGGCCGCCGCCGCATACGCGTTGGCCCGCGCTTCGGCGATGCCCGCGCCGCGTCCGACGACGCCGAGCACGCGTCCTCCATTAGTGACGACCCGTCCGTCCTTCAGCGCCGTTCCCGCATGGAAGACGAGAGCGCCGGGAACGTTTACGCCGTCCAGACCGTCGATCGGGAAGCCTTTCGGGTAAGAGCCCGGGTAGCCGCCCGAAGCAAGCACGACGCACACCGCCGCCTCATCGCTCCATCGAATGTCCATATCCGCCAACGTGCCGTCGATCGAAGCCAAGAAAATGTCCAGCAGGTCCGTTTCCAGACGAGGAAGAACGACCTGCGTCTCCGGATCGCCGAAACGGGCGTTGAATTCGATCGTTTTGGGACCGTCCTTCGTGATCATGAGTCCTGCGAACAGAACGCCGCGGAACGGACGCCCTTCCGATACCATCGCGCGCGCCGTCGGCTTGACGATGTTCTCGATCGCATCCTCGATAATCGCCTGGTCGATGTGCGGAAGCGGAGAATACGTGCCCATGCCGCCGGTATTCGGCCCTTTGTCGTTGTCGAATACCTGCTTATGGTCCTGCGCAGGAGACATCGCCCGCACCGTATTGCCGTCCACGAACGCAAGAATGGACATTTCCTGACCTTCGAGGAATTCCTCGATGACAACCTTGTCGCCGGCCGCGCCGAACGACTTGCTCACCATCGTCTCCTCCAGCGCCTTGTCCGCTTCCTCGCGCGTGAAGCATACCGTTACGCCTTTGCCCGCGGCCAGACCGTCCGCCTTGATGACGATCGGCATCGGCTGCTGAGCCAGATAAGCTTTAGCCGACTCGTAGTCGGTGAACGTCTCGTATTTCGCGGTCGGGATGTCGTACTTGCGCAGCAGATTTTTCATGAAAATTTTGCTACCTTCGATTTCCGCCGCGTTTTTGCGAGGACCGTACACCGGAATCGAAGCCGCCTCGAACTCGTCCACGATGCCCGCCGCCAGCGGATCGTCCGGACCGACGACGACGAGGTCGATCGACTGCTCTTTGGCGAAGCCGACGAGACGGGCGAATTCCATCTCTCCGATGTCCACGTTCTCCGCCAGTCCGGCGATTCCGGCGTTGCCGGGAGCGCAATAGATTTTCTCGACTTTGGGGCTCTTCTTCAGCGCCCAGACGATCGCGTGCTCGCGCCCGCCGCGTCCGATAACCAGAATGCGCACCTTACACCCCTCCTTCGGAATCCTTGTTGACGACCTTCAAGGAAACTTCGCCGTCGGAGATGCGGATCGTTTTCACGAGCAAGGAGATTTTGTTGTCGTCGTTGAGCAGGTTCCAGTAGAACTGCGCCGTCTCCTGTTCGTCGTCGAACAGCGGAGCGAGTTGAGGCTCGCCGGCGAAAGAAGGCAGCGGGTTGCCGTCCCCTACGTACGTCGAGATGAAGTGTCCGTATCCTGGGATCGCTTTTTCATAGTGGAAAAATTGACGCTTCGTCTGGGACTCGTCGTTCTCGTTCGACTTGAGGATCGACAGCTTATAAGCATTCTGCTTGTCGTTCAGATCGACGATGCCCGAGATGCGAGGCGTAAAGTTCGGCGGGTCCGGCTCGTAAGTGCGCTGCGCCAGCGCCTGCTCGAAGCTGCCGCCGCTCCGCAGGGATTCCCAGATCGTATCGGTCTGGTCGCCGTTCGTCACGATATGAGCGCCGCCTTCATGACGAAGCGGATAATAGATGATGAGCGACGGATCGGACAGCTTGGCCGGATCGCGCGCTTCCGTACGCAAGAAACCGTTCTCCTCCGGCACGAAAATGCGATTGCGGCTGTTCTCGCTCCGGCCCATGATCCAGTAGACCTGCACGAACCGCGAAGCGTCCGGCGTAAGGCCGATCACGATTCCGCGGCCCGGGTAAGCGTTCGTCTTCAACTGCTGGACGGTGCGATCCGCCAGCTCTTGCCATTTTGCGGACATGGTTGCCGCCCCTTTCGTCTTCGTGTATACGTTCGAATGGGAGTTCAGAAAGTCAGCTTCGTGATCAAAATCGGACTTTTCGAACTTCCGCTATTAGTGATGGAACAGGCGTACGCCGGAGTAGACCATCACCATGTTATAGTCGTTGGCGGCTTGCACGACTTCTTCGTCGCGCAGCGACTTGCCGGCTTGAATGACGTATTTCACGCCGCTGCGGCTGGCCCGGTCAAGGTTGTCGCGGAACGGGAGGAAAGCGTCGGAACCGTAGGAGACGCCCTGCAAGCCGTTCAGCCATTCGCGCTTCTCTTCGCGCGTCAGACGGGCCGGAACGACCTCAAAGCAGCTTTCCCATGCCGCTTGCTCGATCGGCGTAACTTCGTCCTCGAGCCACAGGTCGATGGCGTTGTTCTGCTCGGCGCGCGCCAAGCCTTCGCGGAACTTCATGTTCAGCGCGGCCGGATGCTGCCGGAGGTACCAGCGGTCCGCCTTGTCGCCGGCAAGGCGCGTACAGTGAATGCGCGATTGCTGGCCTGCGCCGATGCCGATCGTCTGGCCGTCCAGCGTGTAGCAGATGGAATTGGACTGCGTATATTTGAGCGTGATGAGCGCCACGAGCATGTCGCGCTTGGCGCTGTCCGGGATCTCCTTGTTCGCGGTGATAACATTCGCAAGGTCGAACACGGAAGCGTCCGGCACGGCGCTGTTGCGTTCCTGCTGGAGCTTCAGACCGAACAATGTACGGGTCTCGATCGGGTTCGGCACGTAATCCGGATCGATCTGCAGAATGAGGTACTTGCCGCCCTTCTTCTGCTTCAAAATGTCGAGCGCCTCGGGCGTATAACCCGGAGCCACAACCAGATCGGACACCTCGCGCTTGAGCAGCGTCGCCGTCGATGCGTCCACGACGTCGCTCAGCGCTGCCGCGTCTCCGAAGGAGGACATGCGGTCGGCACCGCGCGCGCGGGCGTAAGCGGTCGCCAGCTGCGACAGCCCTTCAGCTTCGACGAAATAAGCTTTCGCCAGTTCCGGAGACAGCGGCGAATAGACGGCCGCGCCCGCCGGGCTGACGTGCTTGAAGGAAGCCGCAGCCGGAAGACCGGTCGCCTGGCGAAGCTCGCGCACGAGCTGGAACGCGTTCAGCGCGTCGAGCAGATTGATGAAGCCCGGGTCGCCGTTCAGCACGGTCAGCGGCAACGGCTTGCCGTCTGCGCTGAACAGCTTCGCTTCTTTCTGATGCGGGTTCATGCCGTAGCGTAAAGCAATTTCGTGGATCTCGCTCATGAATAATTTTCGTCCTTTCCTGATTCGGCTCGTCGTCCGGCGTTAATCGCCGAGACGGATAGTCACTTTCCGATCGTTCAACGTCACTCGGCCTTCCGAGATCCAACGCACCGTTTGCGGCAGCAATTCATGCTCGACCGCATGCACGCGCTCGGCCAACGAATCTTCCGTATCGTCGTCCCGGACCTCGATGGTCCGCTGCGCGATAATCGGTCCGGAATCCATTCCGCCGTCTACGAAGTGCACGGTCACGCCCGTCTGCTTGACTCCGTACTCCAGCGCCTGACGAATCGCACGCACGCCCGGGAAGGACGGCAGCAACGCCGGATGAATGTTGATCATCCGCCCGTAGTAAGGATCGACCAGCGTCGCGGTAATCAGCCTCATGTAGCCGGCCAGCACGATCAACTCCACGTTTTCCTCGCGAAGACGTCCGACGATCTCCTCTTCGTAGGCTTCCCTCGACGCGTATGCTTTGGGATCGAACAGGAAGGTCGGCACGCCCAGCGCTTCCGCCCGCTGCACAACTCTCGCCGCCGGCTTGTCGCACACGAGCAGCGACACTTCAGCGGGAATCGCTTGCTCCCGGATCGCCTCGACGAGCGCCTGAAAATTACTCCCGCTTCCGGACGCGAATACCGCGATTTTCAGGGGCTGCGTCGTCTGCCGCTGCGATGTCGAAGCGGCCGGTTGTCGAGCCGAATTCGGCAAAATCGTCGGCGATGGCTGCGAACTCGCGGGCTTTTCCATGTCCGCTGCCGAGTCGCGACCAGCCGTCATGGCAGCTCCGCGCCTTCGAACGTCACGATTTTGGAGCCTTCTGTCACCGTTCCGATGCGATAAGCTTGCTCGCCGTTCGCCTTTGCGATTTCCAGCGCCTGCTCGGCTTGACCCGCAGGCACGACCAGCACCATGCCGATGCCCATGTTGAACGTCGTGTACATGTCGCGGTCGGTGATGTTGCCGGATTGCTGCAGCAGGCCGAAAATCGGAAGCACCGGCCACGAGCCGCGGTTGATGTCGACGTTGACGCCTTCCGGCAGCACGCGCGGAATGTTCTCGATGAAGCCGCCGCCCGTAATATGAGCCATGCCCTTGACGGAGACCGATTCGAGCAGCTTCAGAATTTGCTTGACGTAGATGCGAGTCGGTTCGATCAGCACGTCGCCCAGCGTACGGCCTTCAAGCTCGGCTGGCTTGTCTGTAAGCGAATAGCCTTTTTGCTCCAGCAGCAGACGGCGAACGAGCGAGAAGCCGTTCGAATGAATGCCGCTCGACGCGAACCCGATGACCGCGTCCCCGGCTTGGATCGTCGAGCCGTCGATCGCTTTCGGACGATCCACGATACCGACCGTAAAGCCGGCGATGTCGTACTCGCCTTCGGAGTACATGCCCGGCATCTCGGCTGTCTCTCCGCCGATCAACGCGCAGCCGGCTTGCTCGCAGCCGTCGGCGATGCCTTTGACAATCGCTTCGATCTTCTCGGGAATGACTTTGTCGCAAGCGAGATAGTCGAGGAAAAACAGCGGCTCGGCTCCGGTCACGATGACATCGTTAACGCACATCGCCACCGCGTCGATGCCGATCGTATCGTGCTTGTCCATCGCGAACGCCAGCTTCAGCTTCGTGCCGACGCCGTCCGTGCCGCTGACGAGCACCGGCTCCTCATACTTGTCTTTGTTCAGGCCGAACAAGCCGCCGAACCCGCCAAGACCGGTTAACACCTCCGGACGGAACGTCCGCTTGACGTGCTTCTTCATCCGTTCGACCGCTTCGTTGCCGGCCGCGATATCGACTCCGGCCTGTTTGTACGCCTCGGACAATGATTTCAGCTCCTTTTATACTTGTAAACTCGGGTTATCGTGCGCGTCGCGCCCTCCCGTCCAGGCACGCCTCCGTGCTCCCGTCCCGCCATGGCCTCCGCCGTGCCCCGACCGCGATCAATCGCAGCTGCAAGAAGTCAGCTTAGCGTCCTCGAAACGAACCGGAGTCGGGTAATCATTATTAAAGCAAGCCATGCACAGCCCGTTGTTGTACTCGTCCGGGTGGATGCCGACGGCGTCGCGCAGCCCTTTCTCCGTCAGGAAGTACAAGGAATCCGCGTTGATCGCCCGCCGAATTTCCTCGACCGACTTGCTGGAGGCGATCAGATCGCCCGGATTCGGCGTATCGATGCCGTAATAGCAGGGATTCATGAATGGCGGCGAAGTAATCCGCACATGAACCTCCAGCGCGCCGGCTTCGCGAAGCATGTTCACGATCCGCAGCGACGTCGTGCCGCGCACGATCGAGTCGTCGATCATGACGACTCGTCTGCCTTCGACGACTTTGCGAACGGCGGACAGCTTCATCTTGACGCCCTTCTCGCGAAGCTCCTGGGAAGGCTGGATAAACGTTCGTCCGGTATATTTGTTTTTGATCAGGCCCAGCTCGTAAGGGATGCCCGTCTGCTCCGCGTAACCGATCGCCGCCGAGATGCTCGAATCCGGCACCCCGGTCACGATGTCCGCGTCCACGAACGATTCCTGCGCCAGAATCTGGCCCATCCGCTTCCGCGAAGAATGCAGGTTGGCCCCGTAAATGTCGCTGTCCGGACGCGCGAAGTAGATGTACTCCATCGAGCAAATCGCCCGTCGCTTCATCGGTGCGAACCGTTCCTCGCGCAGCCCGTCCTTGCTCAGCACGAGCAGCTCGCCCGGCTGAACGTCGCGTACGTACTCCGCCCCGATCGTCTCCAGAGCGCACGACTCCGAAGCGAAGATATAAGCCTCGCCGAGCCGCCCCATCACAAGCGGACGAAGGCCATGAGGATCGCACGCCGCGATCAGGTAATCCTTCGTCTGGATCAGGAACGCGTAGCCCCCGATCAGACGCAGGAAAGCGTCCTTGACCGCTTCAACCAGATCCTTGGAAGAACGCGCGATCAGATGCGCGATGACCTCCGTGTCGCTTGTCGTCTGGAAGATCGAGCCCGATTCCTCCAGTTCCTTGCGGATGACCGGCTCGTTGACCAGGTTTCCGTTCGTGCAGACGGCCAGATCGCCGCCGCGATACTTAAACACGAGAGGCTGCGCGTTCCCCAGATGGCTGGAGCCGGAAGTGGAATACCGCACATGGCCGATCGCTTGATTACCCTTCAGCGACTCCATCCGGTCGCGGTCGAACACTTCCTTGACGAGCCCCATGCCCCGGTGGTAATGGAACGTGCCTTCATCCGACGCGCAGATGCCGCAGCTCTCCTCGCCGCGGTGCTGCAACGCGTGCAGACCGTAATAGGAAAGATTGGCCGCGTCGGGATGACCGTACACCCCGAACACGCCGCACTCCTCCCGCACCTTATCGAAAATGGATTCCTTGCTGCTGTTGCCCTCGTTGTAATAATCCCCGGTCCAGAGCCGCGTCACTTCTGTCCCCCCGTTCGCAACGCTAGATGTCATGCGTTCTTACCGCTCATGTGGTTCGGAATCGCCTGCGACCATGCCGCGCGCAGCTCCGCTACGGAAGCGTCGATCGCGTCGTGTCCGCCAACGCTTACCTTCAACCGATCGCCGCCAACCGTTCCCAGACGCTTAAGAGGCACGCCCGCTTTCGTCGCTTGAAGCGCGAATTTCATCTCCACTTCCGGCTTAACCGTCACCAAAATCCGCGACTGCGATTCGCTGAACAGAGCCAGGTCCGGGCGCAGATTCGTCTCGAACGCAACGTCCGCGCCCAAGCCGCGTCCGAAGCCGGCTTCCGCCAGCGCCGCCGCCAGTCCGCCCTCGGACAAGTCGTGCGCCGAAGCGACCAGACCGTCTTGAATTGCCGTCAACACCGTCTGCTGCAGCAGCTTCTCGACCGCCAGATCCAGCTCCGGAGGGCGGCCTTCCGTTACGCCGTGAACGGCATATTGGAATTCGCTGCCGCCGATCTCCGCCTTCGTCTCGCCGAGCAGGAAGATCACGTCGCCTTCCGCCTTGAACTCTTGCGTCGTAATATGATCGACGTCATGCACGAGTCCGACCATGCCGACGACCGGCGTCGGATAGATCGCTCCGCGCGTATTTTCGTTGTACAACGACACGTTGCCCCCGATAACCGGCGTATCCAGGAACCGGCAAGCTTCCGCCATGCCGTCGACCGCCTTCTCCATCTGCCAGAAAATTTCCGGCTTCTCCGGGCTTCCGAAGTTCAGGTTGTCCGTAATCGCCAGCGGCTCTGCGCCCGAGCATACGATATTCCGGCCAGCCTCGGCCACCGCAATGCGTCCGCCGACTTCCGGATCCAGGTACACGTAACGGCCGTTGCAGTCCGTCGTCATCGCGAGCCCTTTGCGCGTGCCGCGAATGGTGACGACCGCCGCGTCCGAACCCGGACGAACCGCCGTTTCCGTGCGCACCATGTAGTCGTACTGATTATATACCCACTCTTTGCTGGCCAGCGACGGCGAACCGAGCACCTTCAGCAAAGCGTCGTTCAAGTCCAGCACTTGCTCGTAACGGTTCGTATCCACGGAACCGTTCTTCAAATAATACTCCGGCACGGCGGAAGGCTTCTCGTAGATCGGACAGTCGTCCACGAGCGCCTTGACCGGCATATCGCCGACCAGCTCGCCTTTGTGGAACAGCTTCAGACGGCCGTCGTCGGACACTTTGCCGACCTTCGCGCAGTGCAATCCCCAACGGGCGAAAATCGCCTTAGCCTGCTCCTCGTGCTGAGGCTCGCAGACGAACAGCATCCGCTCCTGCGACTCGGACAGCATCATCTCGTATGCCGTCATGCCTTCTTCGCGCTGCGGCACTTCGTCCAGGTACAATTCCATGCCGTTGCCCGCCTTGCTCGCCATCTCCGCGCTGGAGCAGGTGAGGCCCGCTGCACCCATATCCTGGATGCCGAGCACGATGCCGGAGTCGATCAGCTCAAGCGTCGCTTCCATGACGAGCTTCTCCATGAACGGATCGCCGACCTGTACCGCCGAACGCTTCGCTTCGGACTCGGCCGTCAGATCCTCGGATGCGAAAGTCGCCCCGTGGATGCCGTCGCGTCCCGTCGCAGGTCCGACGTAGAACACCGGGTTGCCGATGCCTTTGGCTACGCCGCGCTGGATTTTATCGTGATCGATCAGCCCTACGCACATCGCGTTGACGAGCGGGTTGCCTTCGTACGCTTCGTCGAACATGATCTCGCCCGCGACCGTCGGGATGCCGATACAGTTTCCGTATCCTGCAATACCGCTGACAACGTGCTCGAACAAGTAGCGCACGCGCTCGTTCTCCAACCGGCCGAACCGCAAAGAGTTCAGCAACGCCACCGGCCGCGCGCCCATCGAGAAAATATCCCGAATAATGCCGCCCACGCCTGTAGCCGCGCCCTGATAAGGCTCAACCGCGGACGGATGGTTGTGCGATTCGATTTTGAACACGACCGCCTGGTTGTCGCCGATGTCGACGATGCCCGCTCCTTCGCCCGGTCCCATCAGGACGCGAGGGCCGGTAATCGGGAACCGCTTCAACAACGGCTTCGAGTTCTTATAAGCGCAATGCTCCGACCACATGACGCTGAACACGCCGATCTCCGTATAGTTCGGCTTGCGTCCCATAAAGTCGCAGATCAACTCGTACTCCTTGTCCGAAACGCCGAATTGCTTATATATTTTCTGCTCCGCGATTTGCTCGACAGTTGGTTCCTTAGCGGATACTTGCTGCGCCATTGCGTTCCCTCCAAGCGTTAAGTACTGACGTAAACATCCGCGCGCCGTCGGCGGAGCCGAGAATTTCTTTCACCGCGCGCTCCGGGTGAGGCATCATGCCCACGACATTGCCCGCTTCGTTGCACACGCCGGCGATATTGTCGACGGAGCCGTTCGGGTTATCGCCCGCGTAGCGGAACACGATCTGATCGTTCGCCTTCAGCGCCGCCAGCGTCTCGTCGTCCACATAGTAGCTGCCTTCGCCATGGGCAATCGGAATCGTGATGACTTCGCCTTGCGCAAAATCGTTGGTGAAGCCCGTCTTGGCGTTCTCGACCGTGAGGCCGACTTGGTGGCAGCGGAATTTCAGCGAGTTGTTGCGAATGAGCGCTCCCGGCAGGAGACCCGCTTCCGTCAGGATCTGGAACCCGTTGCAGATGCCGAGAATGAACTTGCCCTCTTCGGCGGCTTTCTTCACTTCGGCCATGACCGGCGCGAATTGCGCGATGGCTCCGCAGCGCAGATAGTCCCCGTAGGAGAAACCGCCCGGAACGAGAATCGCGTCATACGCGGACAGATCGGTCGCCGTGTGGAACACGTAATCGACTTGCTCGCCGACCGTGTCTTCTACCGCTTTGTAACAGTCGATATCGCAGTTGGAACCCGGAAAAACAAGAACAGCGAATTTCATGAGCGCCTCAGCCCTCCAATTCGAAACGATAGTCTTCGACAACCGTGTTCGCCAGCAGCTTCTCGCACATGACTTTGAGTTGTTCCTCCGCTTGCGCGCGATCGTTCGTGTCCAGATCCAGTTCGAGGTATTTGCCGATTCTCACCTTGCCGACTTCATTGAATCCGAGCGTATGCAGCGCGCCCTGCACCGCGTTCCCTTGCGGGTCGAGCACGTTCTGCTTGATCGTCACGTAAACCTTTGCTTTCATGGGGAGGTTCCTCCTGATTTGTAGGTTGATGTGGATGTTGAATTTATAAGAACGTCTGGCTTGTGAAAAGTAAACCCTTCTGCGGGTGCGATACGGCGGATCCGTTGGGCGGTGCGTCAGGCGTTGGCGCAGGTTAGCGGTTCGATGGACCGTTATTCCCTCCCGCGGGCCGCTTCCGCCGACGTTAACGGTCCGGCGGACCGCTATTCCCTCCCGCGGGCCGCTTCCGCCGACGTTAACGGTCTGGCAGACCGTTATTCCCTCCCGCGGGCCGTTTCCGCATCCCGTTAACGGTCCGGCAGACCGTTATTCCCTCCCGAGGGCCGCTTCGGCCGACGTTAACGGTCTGGCGGACCGTTATTCCCTCCCGGGGGCCGCTTCGGCCGACGTTAACGGTCCGGCGGACAGCTATTCCGTCAGCCTTCGGGCAATGTCGCGATAGCGAGCCGTCGTCGCCTGGACGACTTCGGCGGGCAGCGATGGCGGCGGGCTGATCATGTCCCAATCCGATCCGGCCAGATAGGCGCGCACCGGCTCCTTGTCCATGCTGTCGATCTCGACGTCGAGCTTGTAGTTCTCCTCCGCCCAGAAGCGCGAGGAGTCAGGCGTAAACAACTCGTCGATAAGGATGATCTCCCCGTCGATCAGGCCGAACTCGAACTTGCAGTCGGCGAGGATGATGCCCCGCGCGGCGCAATAGTCGCGGCCGAACTCGTACAGCTTGAGGCTGCGGTCGCGCAGCGCTTCCGACAGCTCCTGGCCGACGCGGCGGGCCATCTCCTCGAACGGGATGTCCTCGTCGTGGCCGACGTCGTTCTTGCCGGCCGGCGTGAAGATCGGCTGCTCCAGCTTCGAGTTTTTGCGCAGCCCTTCCGGCAGCTTAATTCCGTTAACCTCGCCCGAAGACTGATACTGCCGCCAGCCGCCGCCCGTAATATAGCCGCGCACGACGCACTCGATATCGACCCGCTTCGCCTTGCGGCTGACCATGATGCGTCCGGCCAGCTTCTCCGGCTCCTTCACGATGTCCCCGAGCAGCGCCGCGTCCGTATGAACGACATGGTTAGGCTGAAAGCTCGCGGTCTGCTCGAACCAATGCGCGCTCAGCCCGTTCAAGACGCTGCCTTTTCCGGGAACCGGAGGGTCCAGCACATAGTCGAACGCCGAGATGCGATCCGTTACTACAATTAATAAGTGCTCGCCGAGATCGTACAGCTCCCGGACTTTGCCCTTGTGAATGAGCGGGGCGTTCACGAGCCCTTCGGCCGTAGCCAAAGCTTGGGTAGTCATTGCTGCCTCCTAGCGGCGCCTGCAAGCGCGCGTATTATTTCAAGCCCAAGGGCTCGTCACGAAACTAGAGGTATTTTATTGCGCGACGAGGCCCAACCGGTCGAAAATCGTCTCCACATGCTTCAGATGCCACGTCGGATCGAAGCAGTCGGCAATTTCCTCCGCGGACAGCACGTCGGTAATTTCCTTCGTCGACGCCACGATATCGCGGAAATCGCGCTGCTCCTCCCATGCCTGCATCGCGCGCGGCTGCACGGTGTCGTACGCCTGCTCGCGGGCGAAGCCCTTGTCGATCAGCTTCGTCATGACCCGGCCGGAGAACGGCACGTTGTACGTGCGGGACATGTTGCGCTTCATATTTTCCGGGAATACGGTCAAGTTCTTCACGATGTTGCCGAAGCGGTTCAGCATGTAGTTGAGCAGCATCGTCGCGTCCGGCAAAATGACGCGCTCCGCCGAGGAGTGCGAGATATCGCGCTCGTGCCACAGCGGCACGTTCTCATAGGCGGTCAGCATATGGCCGCGAATGACGCGGGACAGTCCGCTCATGTTCTCGCAGCCGATCGGGTTGCGCTTGTGCGGCATCGCCGACGAGCCTTTCTGCCCTTTGCCGAACGGCTCCTCGACTTCGCGGAACTCGCTCTTCTGCAAGCCGCGGATTTCCGTCGCGAACTTGTCGATCGACGTCGCGATCAGCGCCAGCGTCGCCATATATTCCGCGTGACGGTCGCGCTGCAGCGTCTGGGTCGAGATCGGCGCCGCCTTGATGCCGAGCTTGTCGCAGACGAACTGCTCGACGAACGGATCGATGTTGGCGTAAGTGCCGACCGCTCCGGACATTTTGCCGAATTGAACGCCGTCCGCCGCATGCTCGAACCGTTCCAGATTCCGCTTCATTTCCTCATGCCACAGCGCCAGCTTCAGCCCGAACGTCGTCGGCTCCGCGTGAACGCCGTGCGTCCGGCCCATCATTGGCGTGTTCTTATATTTAATCGCCTGATCGCGAAGGATGGCGATGAAGTTCTCGATATCTTTGCGCAAAATCTCGTTCGCTTGGCGAAGCAGATAGCCCATCGCCGTATCGACGACGTCCGTCGAAGTGAGGCCGTAGTGCACCCATTTGCGCTCCGCTCCCAGACTCTCGGATACCGCACGGGTAAAGGCGATAACGTCGTGGCGGGTTTCCAGCTCGATCTCGTAAATACGGTCGATGTCGAACTTCGCGTTTTTGCGCAGCTCCACCGTGTCTTCGCGCGGAATGTGTCCGAGCTCGGCCCATGCCTCGCACGCGCACAGTTCTACTTCCAGCCAGGCTTGGAACTTGTTCTGTTCGGTCCAGATCGCCCGCATCTCGGGACGGCTATAACGTTCTAACATGTGTGATTAAACCCTCCATATGTTCGATTGGGATATCCATTCCAACGCCGCCTCTACGTTCGGGGCAAGCACGTTCAGATGACCCATCTTGCGCTTGTGTTTCGCTTCCGCCTTGCCGTACAGATGAACTTTGACCTCGACGCCTAGCTTCTCGGCAGCCGGGTCCTTCTCGCCCACCCAGGCCAGAAGCGGCTCCATATGCTCGCCGAGAATGTTCGCCATGACGACCGGCGTCAGCAGCGACGGGTCCCCGAGCGGCAGATCGCAGATCGCCCGGACGTGCTGCTCGAATTGCGACGTGCGGCACGCTTCCATCGTGTAATGTCCGGAATTGTGCGGTCTTGGCGCCAGCTCGTTGACGTACAGCTGTCCGTCCGCCGTCAGGAACATCTCGACGGCGATCAGCCCTACGACGCCGAGCGTCTCGGCGATCGATACGGCCAGCTTCTCGGCTTCCCGTCTCGTCTCGTCTCCGATGCGCGCCGGCACGATAGATAGATGCAATATATTATGAACGTGGATGTTTTCCGCGGGCGGGAACGTCTTCACTTCTCCCGAAGGGCTTCTCGCCGCGATCACGGAAATTTCCTTCTCAAACGTAATAAACTTCTCCAACACAAGCTGCGTACCGCTTCGCTCCGCCTGTTCCCAGGCCGGAGCCAGCTCTTCCTCGCTCCGCAGCACCCACTGGCCTTTGCCGTCGTAGCCGCCGGTCGCCGTCTTCAGCACCGCCGGAAGTCCGAGCCTCTCGGCCGCTTCGCGCAAACCGTTCAGGCTCTCGATCTCGGCGTAAGGCGCAACCTGCGCCCCCGCCGCTTCGACCGCCTGCTTCTCGCGCAGCCGATGCTGCGTCGTATACAGCAGCTTGCTGCCTTGGGGCACGTAGGAGTCCCGCTCCAACATCTCCGCCACGCCGGCGTCCACGTTCTCGAACTCGTACGTGATGACGTCCGAACGCCGCGCCAATTCCCGCGCCGCCTCCCGGTCGTCGTACGCTGCCGTGATCTGCACGGCTGTCTGCCCGCAAGGGCTGTCCGGCGTCGGATCGAGCGTCACGAACCGGTAGCCGAGGCGGCTGCCGGCGTGCGCCAGCATCCGGCCGAGCTGGCCGCCGCCGAGGACGCCGATCGTCGATCCCGGCACAATCTGCCGCTTGGACGAGACCGGCCCTCCGGCCGAACTGGCGCTTTTCAGCGTTTCTTCCGCCGTACTCTCCAGGGTTTCGCTTGCCGCTCCACCGCTCTCAGGAGTTTCGCCTGACGCGCCCGGAACGGCACAGCCGAACTCGTCGCACGCCATGCCCTCTCCGTCGAACAAATTGACGAGCTTGTTCACGTTATCCCCTCCGCTCATGAAGGCAGCTCCGCGTTGTCCAGCACATCGCGCGTAATGCGATCGCGCCTTGAGGCTACGCGAGCCTGCACGTCCGGATCGAACGCGCCGACGATCTGCGCCGCGAGCAAGCCCGCGTTCGTCGCGCCTGCCGCGCCGATCGCTACCGTCGCCACCGGAATGCCTCCCGGCATCTGCACGATGGAGAGCAACGAGTCCAGCCCGTTCAACGCTTTCGATTGAACGGGCACTCCGATAACGGGCAGGACGGTCTTCGCCGCGACCATGCCCGGCAGATGAGCGGCGCCTCCGGCGCCGGCGATAATCACTTTCAAGCCGCGGGATACCGCGGATTCCGCATATTCGAACATCAAGTCCGGCGTCCGATGCGCGGAGACGACTTTTTTCTCGTAGGGAATGTTCAACTCCTCAAGAATCTCGCACGCTTTCTTCATCGTTTCCCAATCCGACGTGCTGCCCATGATGACGCCGACAAGTGACGACATGATTCCACCCTTCCCCGGTTGCGTTCTGATCATTTTCCACCCGAAATGAAAAAAAGATCGATAGGAATACCCTCAGTATTCCCCAATCGACCTTCGTTCTCTACGTTCTTCGCAACAACGCGCAGCGACGACAAGACAAAGCCCGAACCTCGTTTGGTCCGCGCTTCTATTTCATGCCGCCTGCGATTGCCGCGTAGTCCGGAAATTAGGGTTTCCAGGTAGAGACGTTCGGGCCGATTCCCGACATATACGCGCTTGGCGTCTTGCCTTGTAACCGGCAAGTCATTTCGCTTCTTGACGCTTCTAAGTTTACCCCAGAGCAGGGGGAACTGTCAAACAAAGACGAACGCTGTCATAGAGAAATAATATTAATGTTCGTGTTTTAGTCCAAATCGATCCAATTAAAACCCCGCCCCACCTCCGTCGGTTCGGAAGTGAAGCGGGGTTGGTCTATGTCATGAGCCGCGAGCGGCCCACAAACGCGATTATTCTCCGCCTACGAATACGTAGCGCGCGATAACGATGAAGAACAGCACCCACATGAGCCAGTGGATTTTGTGCTTTTTGTCGCCGGCCAGGTTCGCTACGAACGCCAGCAGCACGTAAGCAACGATTCCGAACGAGATCCCGTTCGCGATGTTGTAAGTGAACGGCATGATCGTAATCGTCAAGAATGCTGGAATGCCGACCACGAGATCCGTGAAGTCGATTTCCTTAACCGATTGAACCATGAGTACGCCGACGATGATGAGCGCCGCGCTCGTTGCCGGACCGGGAATGAGCAGCGCGATCGGAAGCAGGAATAGCGCCAGCAGGAAGAATACGCCCGTCGTAACGGCGGTGAGACCGGAACGTCCGCCTTCGGCGATGCCCGCGGAGCTTTCCACGTAGGCCGTTACCGTACTCGTGCCGAGCATCGCGCCGCCGCTGACCGCAATGGAATCCACGAACATCGCTTTGCCGACTTTTTTGTTGCCTTCTTCTTTATTTTTGAAAAATCCGGCTCTGTTGGCCGTACCGACCAAAGTTCCGAAAGTATCGAACAACTCAACGAAAGTAAACGTCGCGATCGCCGTCAGCAAGCCCGTCGTCAGCAGATCGGTGAAATCCATATGCCAGAAGTTCAGCTCGCCGAAGTCCGGAGCCCAGCTAGCGCCCTTAAGCGTGCCGAAGTCGACCAGACCGACGCCCGGAATCGCCCCGATCAGCGTGATGATCAGCATACCGATCAGAATCGCGCCTTTGACGCGCAGCACCATGAGCAGACCGATGATGCCGAGACCGACGATCGTCAGCCATACGCTCGGATTTTCCAGATGTCCCATCGTCAGCAGCGTGCCGCCGTCTTCGAACGTGATGATCGACATCAGGCCGCTGTTTTTCATGCCGACGATCGCAATGAACAAGCCGATACCGACCGTAATCGCATGCTTAAGCGCGTCCGGAATGGCCACGATTAAGATTTGCCTGATCTGCGTGACCGTAAGTATGAAGAAGATAATACCCGAAATAAATACAGCCGCCAAACCCATCTCGGGGGTGATCGGACTTCCCGTTGCCTGGGATGTCACGATCGTCGTCGCGAAGAAGGCGTTAAGCCCCATGCCCGGAGCGAGCGCGACAGGGAAGTTGACGAACAAGCCCATCGCAATCGTGAAAATACCGGCCGCCAGAGCGGTCGCGAGGAAGACGGACGTGAAGCTCAGTCCCGCTCCCGATAAAATGCCTGGGTTAACGACTAGAATGTAAGCCATCGTCATGAAGGTCGTAATCCCTGCCATGATCTCCGTGCGTACGTTCGTTCCCAGTTCCTTCAGCTTAAAGAAACTTTCCATGTCTCCATAAACTCTCCCTTCAAAATTTGAATGAATTGGAACCAAACTAAACATACAAAAAACCTAGAAGACTTCCCTTCTAGGTTCCGCACAACCGGGAAAAGCATTCCAAAGGACGAGCTCCGCCCTCCGGCTTGTTTTCCCTTTTCGTAGACAGATCATTTGCGGTGACCTCGTAGAGACTCCCGAGCCGATTCCCGGGATTATACGAAAAGATTATTCAGTTGTTTGTCCATTCCATATTCTAGGTCGAAAGCCCTCCCCTGTCAACGATTATTTACGTATAATTGGCGACAGTAAGCGGATGCAATGTTCGGGATTTACATTCTTTTCCGCCCGAACAACGTCGAATCTTCCATTGAAAACGAAAACAAAACAAACACTGGGCAAAAAACTACGTCTGACCCATTGACATCCATCGGATTACTGGAGTCTCTCGGAGTAAAGAATGTACGAAAATAGAGATTGTTTTTTTCGTCACGGCTTGCCCATCGAAGTTGCTCGCGTAACGGTCCGACAGACCGTTAGGGGCAGTCATTTGCTCCGATTCACTCGCGTAACGGTCCGACAGACCGTTAGGGGCAGTCATTTGCTCCGATTCACTCGCTTAACGGTCCGACAGACCGTAAGTGGCGGTCATCCGCTCCGATTCACTCGCTTAACGGTCTGGCAGACCGTTAGTAGCAGTCATTTGCTCCGATTCCCTCGCCTAACGGTCTGGCAGACCGTTAGGGGCATTCATCCGCTCCGATTCCCTCGCTTAACGGTCCGACAGACGTTAGGGGCATTCATCCGCTCCGATTCACTCGCTTAACGGTCTGGCAGACCGTTAGGGGCATTCATCCGCTCCGATTCCCTCGCTTAACGGTCTGGCAGACCGTTAGGGGCATTCATCCGCTCCGATTCACTCGCTTAACGGTCTGGCAGACCGTTAGGGGCATTCATCCGCTCCGATTCACTCGCTTAACGGTCCGACAGACCGCAAGGGAATTCGCCTTGCGAAGACCATTCCATTGGGTGTGTGCTCATGTGCGTTCATTGGTCCGTCGCAGAAACGCAAAGCCGAAGATAGAAAAAGAGAGCATGCGTCACCCGGAGATCGCCTCATACGGCCCTGAAATCACACCTTGACGGGTCTGCCCGTTCGGATTTCAGGACCGTACAGCTATCGGCAGGAGATACATGCACTCTAGTTTTATTGATCGACAATTTTGCAGGAGTCTGTTCAGATGGCTTAGGGACAGCCCCTGGATACGCTAGGCGTTTACGATTCGAATAAGGCGACGATCAGCTTGACCGCTTCCGCGCGGGTTCCGTTCGCCAGCGGACGGAACTTGCCGTTCCCGCTGCCGCTCGCAAGCCCCAGCTCGTGCGCTTTCGCCACGGCCTCCTTCGCCCACGCCTGCGCGCCGCGCATATCGGAGAACGGATTCTCACCCGTGCTCTTGACAGCTTTGCCATGCAGCGTCTCGTAGGCTCTCACGATCATGACCGCCATCTCCTGGCGGGTAATTTTCGCGGCCGGCCGGAAGGTGCCGTCGGACGAGCCGGTTACGAGACCGGATTCCTTCGCGGCGGCTACCGCTTCCGCATACCACGCGCCCTGGGCCACGTCGGCAAAACCGGCCGGGCTCGCGGCTTGAAGCCCCAGCTCCCGGACGAGCATCGCCGCGAATTCGGCGCGCGTCACCTCGCGGTTCGGCGCGAAACGCTCCCCGTCGACGCCTTCGACGCCCCGGCTGGCGGACAACTGCGCCACGTACTCGTAAGCCCAGTGCCGAGCCGGCAGATCGACGTAGCTCATCCGGTAGTCGAGCAGCATGTAGGCGCGTCCGCTGACGAACGGCACCACCGTTCCGTCAGGCGTTCTCTTGCCCTTCACGTACGAAGCCGTTCCGTCGGCAAGCATCTCGTACAAGCCCGTCAGCTTGCTCGCTTTCGGCAAAGTCAGGGTGAAGCTCGCAGGAGCGGTCGCCTTCGAGCGCTTGCCGTCTTCCTTCACGATTGATACTTCGACCCGGAATGCCGCCCCGGCCGGACTAAGCTTCGCCTTTTCCTTCGCCTGGGCTTTGCGCGCGAGCTCGGAAGAGGAGTCCGCGCTTTCGACTTTGACTTCCAACGCGAGCTCGTCCTTGCCCCCGAGCCCCGCGGCCGCGGCGCGAAGCTGCTCGGGGCTTAGCTTAAGCACCGTTGAACCGCCAACATTCAGCGCGAGTCCTCCCGACGAGAGCACGTCTCCCGCGTTCGCCGGCAATCGAACCTCGTTTCCTCCGTTCCCGATCGCGATCGTAAGCGTCCCTTCTTGGCGCGCTTTCGTCCATTCGGCTTCCGTCGGCACGCGAACGGGCAACCCGGACTCGCCGGCGGAAGCATCCGGCTTCGCCGCCGGCGTATCTCCTCCCGAAGGGCCGCCCGGGGACGACGGATTGTCGGTCGAAGCGTCTCTCTTCACAATGACGTAGTCGTCCACCAGCTCGCCGTTCTCCGTACGGGCTTGAATGCGAATCTCGTCGCGCTTCACTTCGATCGCGGAGTACACGGCGACGTCGTCGTCATACATGAAATCCAAATAATCGTACAGCGCGCCGTCATAGAACTTCCAGCCCGCAGCTCCTCCGCCCAGATAGACCGTGCCCTTTTCCCCGGCCGCCTGCGGCTTGCCCTGCTTCATCGGATAGGTATGCGCGTATACATGGTCGTGTCCGACCAGAACGAGATCGACGCCCATTTCCTCCAGGATCGGCGCGAAATAGGTTCGCGTATACTCGATCGTATTGCCCCGTCCGTCCTCGATATGGTAGGCCGGCTTGTGAAACATCGCGATCGTCCACTTCTTGCGGTTCTTCTGCAGATCCTCTGTCAGCCACTCCGCTTGCTTGGCCATCTCCTCTTCGGTCGCCTCGGAATTAAGGGAGATAAAATGGGCGTTCCCGGCGTCGAACGAATAGGCGAACGCCTTGTGGCCTTCGGGCCCGTTGTCCGGATGAGCCATCGCCTTATCGAAAATATACCTTCCCCCGTTCTTCACGTCATGGTTCCCCATCGCGTAGCCCGAAGGCACGGAGGCGCCGTAACCGGACGCCGCTTCCCAGAAGCGGTTCCACTCGTTCAACGCTCCGCCGTTGTCGACCAGATCGCCCCCGTGCAGAACGAATTGCAGGTTCGGATAAGTCGCGAAGGCGTTGTTCATCAGCTTCCGGTAGATTTCCAGACCGTTGTCTTCCTTGGTGTGCGAGTCGGTGACGAAGGCAAACGCGACCGTCCGGTTTTCCGGAGCGTCGGCCGTCTTGTAAGCATACCAAGGGCTCCAATATCCTTCATGGCCGACCCGGTACTGATAAGTCGTTCCCGGCTCCAGTCCGCTTACGAACGCTTTGTGAAAACGGATCTCGCCCAATTCGCCGTTCTCCTTCTTGCTGGCCAATTGCAGCTGCGAAGCGGCCGCTTGTTCCTTCGGCGCGACGTTCTCCGCAGGCGGTTGTTCGCCTTTCACGTATTGAATCGAGGTCTGCAGAACTCCCGGGGCCGTCTGCCAGCCGACGTTCATCATCGTTCTCATATCCACGCTTACGTAAGCATGCACGTACTCCGGCTCGTTCCCGCCCAATTGGGGAACGACGGTCCACTTCATCCGTTCGCTGATCGCGTTGCCCTTCGCCGCTTGAACGGACCACGTCCCGATGCCGAGGGTGGCAAGCGCCGTGCGGATCCGACCGTTTCCGTCCGTCAACCCCAGCCCCTGCGTCAGATCGTGCAGCTCAACGTGGGTTTCGTTTACCCACCCCGTTCCGGCGCCGTCGGGCAGGAAGACTTTCACGTATCCGGACGCCGCCCCCGACGCCGCGAACAACCGCTGGCCTTGCCGCAATTGAGCTTTAGCTGCCGACGCCGCGTCCGGGTTCGCGTAAACCGTCGTTTGCGCAGAGGTCACGGAGGCGTAAGCCTGGGGACCGTCCGGGTCCGTAAACTCGATGCGGGCTCCCGCTACGGGCGCTCCCGACCGATCCTTCACCGTAATGACGCTTTCCGTTCCCAGCGATGTGCCTTCGATACCCAGCTCGTAGGCGAACGTGACCCGATAGTTCACCGGGGCGGCATACGCGGCGACGGACGAGCCGTCTCCGTAGCCGAAGCCGCCTTCGGTCATCCGGAGCTTCTTGAACGTTTCGCCGCGCTCCATCTTGGCGCCGGGGTTGACTTCGAATTCGAGGCTCGCCAGCGGATGGACCGAAGCGCCGGCCAGTCCGGAAGCCTTAAACTCTACGAATCCCCCGTCATTGTCGATGTTCGCCTGAACGCCGGTCAGCTCCTCCCGTGGAACCACGTTCCGGGCCTGGAGCGTTGCGGGGTCGAACTGCAGCGTCGCGTAGACGCTGTCCGCGACGCTGATGTCCCGCGCATACAATTGGACGAGATAAGGCACTCCGCTCATCGCTTCCGGGGGAGCGGACAACGCCAGACGCTCCCCGTGCTCAATCTGGAACGAATAGTCGATCCGTGCCGGATTGCCTGCGTAATCCCGAACCTCCGCCACCGCCTCATGGTAGCCTCCGCCAAGCGCCGCCCCGAACTGGAAGACGCCGATGCCGTTCTCGTACGATGTCGGAGCGAAAGGCCGGCCGTCGATCGTCAGCCGCAAAGACGCCGGATCGATGCCGGTTCCAAGGTCGGAAGCCGTCAGCGAAACCTCCGACACCGGCGCGTTAACCGTCTGGTCTGGCGCGGGGTAGAGGGCCGTAAGAGTCGGCACCGTCATGTCCTCGTCCGTCGGATCGTAGATGAGCCGGATATCGTCGACCCAGATCGAGCCTTTGTTTTTCTTGCCGATATCCCTTTGCTTCATCTGCAGGAACAGCTCCAGCACGAGCGGAGCGGGCTTTCCCTGCTCGATATCCACTTCGAGATAACGCCAGCCCGTCCAATCGATGCCGACGCTCTCGTCCGCATAATGCTCCATCTCGAACGACTTGTTTTTTCCGTCGCGGAACTTGGTCGTCAACAGATGGCCGTCGTTGTTTCCGTACACCCACATGCCGATTTTTTTCGGATAGCCTTGGATCGGCATCGTATTGGGAACGGCTCCGATCGAAATCTGGGACGGATTGTCCACGATCCCGATCATGTCGTAATCCAGGCGCGCAGAGTAGGAGCCGCTGCGAACGTATTTCGGGTTCGACTCCAGCGACAGGCTGCCGTCATACACCCGCTTCATCTCCAGCCGGACTTTGCCCAGGCCGTTCTCGAAATCCTCCAACAGAATAATGCCGGAAGGAACCGGCTCCGCATAAGCCGTACCCGATCCGATGACGGCTTGCGGCATATACGGCGCAAGCATGGCCAACGACAACATAACGGCGAATAATTTAACGAACAAGCGACTTTGCGACTTCACTGACCTTCACGCTCCTCTGATTATCCAAAGCTGATGATTGCAGTGGACGAACCACCATTTACCATCGTAGCGCCCCTTTGTTACCGCTGAATCAGCCCCGTGTAAACCGAACTTTTATTTCGTTTCCGTCCTCCTGATTCCGGAACACAAAAAAACCTCCAGCGGCTGGAGGCAGTGCGTATATCGGATTTTGGGCAAAGCGGATTCGGCTCGATCCGCTCAGTGCCGTAGACGACTTACTAGTCTAAGGCGGAAAAACCGCGTTAAAAGTGCTGCTGCACTTTTTTCGGGGCGAATAAGGCGGGTAATCCGCTTTAATTCCGTAAAATCGCTTATTCTGAAAAAATAAGCCCGGTTTTCCTTCTTAAATCGCTCATTTTCGCTCATTTTGTAGAATTAAGGTGGATTTTCCGCTTTATCGCGGCTCTCTTCAAATGAAGTTTATTCAATTGCTACCAATTTCCACTTTTTGTTTTTAACGTCCGAATCATTTTTTACCTTGTTCAATTCGTTGAACAGTCGTTCGAAATTCGCATTGATGGCTTCGAATTTCGCATCTATCGAATCGAATTTTGCATCCATCGAATCGAATTTCGCATCCATCGCTTCGAACTTGGCATCCATCGAATCGAATTTTGCATCTATCGCCTGAAATCCTGATCTCATTTCCTGCCGCAATTCCTTAACTTCTTCCCTTACTTCCTCGATTGCAGAAATTGCTTTTCCGTTCTTTTGGAGAAGTTGCGTTGTCATTTCTCCTGTTTGTTCTGTTGTACGCTTCAATTCATCAATTTGCGCTTGAACCGACTCCATTTTCTCCCCCCTCAATTGTCCAGCAGATGATTAGCGCTTAACCGCCAAACTTATGGAATGTGATGTAATTATCATGGCTATTGATAATTTGCTTGATGACCGGAAACTCTTCTTTCATCTTTCTTGTATCTGATTTTACATCTTCAACATCGTTTTTAACGTTCGCTACTTTGGCAATTAATTGCGTACCGATTTCATTGCTTTGCCTGGTCAAGCCTTCGAGACGATCAAAACGTTCATCCATCTTTCCGAACTCTTTTTGAAATCCGTCAAGACGTTCGCTCATCTTTCCGAATTTCCCCGGCAGCCCCTCGAGATGATCAAGACGCTTATCCATCTTCTCAACTTTCCCGTCCAACCCGTCAAGACGCTTGTCCATCTTCTCAACTTTCCCGTCCAACCCGCCAAGACGCTTATCCATCTTCTCAACTTTCCCGTCCAACCCGCCAAGACGCTTATCCATCTTTTCAACTTTCACGTCCAACCCGTCAAGACGCTTGTCCATCTTTTCAACTTTCACGTCCAACCCGTCAAGACGCTTGTCCATCTTTTCAACCTTCACGTCCAACCCGTCAAGGCGTTTATTCATCTTTCCAAACTCCGCGCTCAGCTCTCCGAATTTCCCTTCCAACCCCTCAAGACGATCAAGACGCTCGTTTACCTTACCGAACTCTTTTTGAAATCCGTCAAGACGCTCATTCACCTTGCCAAACTCTCCATGCAATCCTTCGAGCAGCGCTTTTAATTCCTCGATGTTCTCTCCCCTCCAATCCGTTATTTTTCCTATTGCTTTGATGTGTGTCCGAATCTCTTGATATAACCTCATCATATCGTAAAATTGCAGCCCCGAGCAACAATTCGGCCTTGATTTTAATCTAAAAAGACTCCCCTCTCATGTATTGAATTGTTCAGCTTTAGAAAAAAACAAGACACCTTAACCGATTTTTCGGTTAGGTGCCTTGTTTGTAAAGATTCCCGAGCCAATTCCGGGGATCAGTTGCTTTTACATCATAAATTCAGTTTTGGGCAATGCGACTATTTGGCAATCCGATTGACTTCACCGTTCAAAAACCATGTTCGCGTTCCGTCGGAATCCGTCTTCGAATCGATGTGCAGATATACCGCGCTGCCGTCAAATTTCTCCCAGAATAGAATGACACGATCTTCGGATGGACTGATCAAAGCGCCGGGATAAAGATCGCCCTTCTGCAATTCCGACTTCCTCTGATCGCTGAAAAGCGCTTCGTTAAAGGTCGACACTTCTTGATCCGGCAAGCCGTTCGTTACTTCCAGGTCGAGATCTCCGCTGCTGACCAACTTCCAATCCTTTACAGGAATAATGTCGCTCAGCTTATCGGCAACCCCGTTCCAACTACTGAGCAGCTTCTCAGCCACCTCCGGATACATTTTCTGCTCATCAGCAAAGGAAGGATGAACATTGTAATAGAGTTTGCTTTCTTTCACGCGTTCTTGATAAGAATCGCGTTCAGTTCCTGCGTAGCCGATTTGTGTTAATGCGAACAAGATAGCTGCGCATCCCAATGCAAGCACGAACCATTTCAACCATTTTTCTTTAGAAATTGTCATCATAACAAAACCTCCGGAAATCCGTCTGATATTATTCAGACGATTTTCGGAGGGAAATGTTCTCTATTTCAGTAAAATTTATTCAACTTACTCCCACTCAATCGTAGCAGGAGGCTTGGACGTAATATCGTAGACGATCCGGTTGACGTTCTGCACTTCGTTGACGATGCGGTTGGAGATTTTCTCCAGCACGTCGAACGGAATGCGTGCCCAGTCGGCGGTCATCCCGTCGATCGACGTGACGGCGCGGATGCCGACGGTGTGGGAGTAGGTGCGTCCGTCGCCCATCACCCCGACGCTCATCATGTTCGGGAGCGCCGTGAAATACTGCCAGATCTCGCGGTCCAATCCGGCCTTGGCGATCTCGTCGCGCAGGATCGCGTCGGACTCGCGGACAATTTCCAGCTTCTCCGGCGTCACTTCGCCGAGGACGCGGATCGCAAGCCCCGGACCCGGGAACGGCTGACGCATGACGATCGCTTCCGGCAAGCCGCATTCCGCGCCGACTCTGCGCACCTCGTCCTTAAACAGCGTCTTCAGCGGCTCGATCAGCTTAAACTTCATATCCTCCGGCAGGCCGCCGACGTTGTGGTGCGACTTGATCGTCTGCGCCGTCGCCGTGCCGCTCTCGACGATGTCGGTGTACAGCGTGCCTTGCGCCAGGAACGTGAAGTCGTCGAACTGCGCCGACTCCTCCTCGAAGACGCGAATGAAGTCGTTGCCGATGATTTTGCGTTTTTTCTCCGGATCTTCCACGCCCTTCAGATTGCCGAGGAACCGTTCGCTGGCATCGATCTTCACGACGTTCATGCCGAACTTGCCGACGAACGTCTCCATGACGCTCTCGGCTTCGCCTTTGCGCAGCAAACCGTGGTCGATGAACATGCAGGTGAGCTGGTCGCCGATCGCCTTGTGAATCAGCACGGCGACGACCGAGGAGTCTACGCCGCCGGACAGCGCGCACAGCACCTTCTTGTCGCCGACTTCGGCGCGAATATCGCGTACCATATCGTCAATGAACGACCCCATCGTCCAATCGCCGCGGCAGCCGCAGACGCCGAACAGGAAGTTGCGAATCATCTCATTGCCGTGCACGGAGTGGCGAACCTCCGGGTGGAACTGAACGGCGAAGAACTTGCGGTCCGGGTCGCTCATCGCCGCTACGGGAGCGTGCTCCGTGCTGGCGTCGACGCGGAAGCCGGCGGGAAGCTCCGTCACGTGGTCCCCGTGGCTCATCCATACGGTCTGACGGCCGTCCAGCCCTTGCACGAGCGCCGAGCCCTCCGCGAAATCGATGTCCGATTTTCCGTACTCGCGTTTGTGGGCCGGCTCGACTTTGCCGCCTTGCTGATGCGTGATGAGCTGCATGCCGTAGCAGATGCCGAAAATCGGCACTCCAAGCTCGTATACCGCAGGGTCGACCATGGGAGCTCCTTCCGCGTACACACTGGCCGGTCCCCCCGAGAAAACGATCCCCTTAGGGGCAAGCTCGCGAAGCTTGTCCGCCGGAGTATTAAAAGGAAGCAATTCGCTGTAAACGCCCAGGTCGCGAATACGTCTGGCGATCAATTGGTTGTACTGTCCGCCGAAATCGAGTACGACGATCATTTCATGCTGGTTGTTAGTCACTGGTTAAACCGAGCCCCTCTCAATCAATTGAAGCTATTATAGCTTTGCGGCTTAGACAGCGTCAAGGAGAAGGGGGCTCGCTTCCGAAGCTGCCGATGGATCGACGTTTGTTCGTTAATCGAGCTCACGATGGGGCTCCTGTCCCGTCCATGTCAGGATCGCGCGTTCGTTATGCCAATGCACGGAAATGCCGGTTTCGAAAAATTCGGTCAAAATCGTTTCCGTCAGCACGTCCTTCGTCTTGCCCGCGCGGAATACTTCCCCTCTGCGCATCAGCAGACAGTGGCCGAAGATCGGCACGATTTCCTCCGTATGATGCGTAACGTAAACGAGGGTCGGCGCGTCGGGCCGCCGCGCAAGCCGCTCGATGCTAAGGAGCAGCTGCTCCCGAGACATGAAATCGAGTCCGTTGCAGGGCTCGTCCAGAATAAGCAGCTTCGGCGACGCCATAAGCGCTCTGGCAATGAGCAGCTTCTGCTTCTCTCCCTGCGAGCAGGTCTGATACGCCCGGTCGATCAGATGCGAGCAGCGCAGCTGTCCCATGAGCTCGATCGCGTATTCCTCGTCTTCCTTCGTCGGCTTATCGTACAGCCCGATTGAGGCGAACTTGCCGCTCAGCACGACCGACTGCGCCTTGTCGCCGGCGGACAGCCTTTCCTGCAGAGAAGAGCTGACCCAGCCGATGGACCTGCGCAGCTCGCGCAGATCGATGGTGCCGAATTGATTTTCGAAGACGCTGACCTTTCCTTTAGTTGGCCATAGATAGCCGTTGATCATGTTGAGCAGCGTTGTTTTGCCGGAGCCGTTCAGCCCCAGAATCGCCCAATGCTCCCCTTTGTTCACCGTCCAGTCGACGTTATGAAGCAGCGTCTTCTGGTCTCTTCGCCACGACAGGTTATCGACTTCGATGACCTTCTTCATTTGTCGTTCCCCCTTCATCAACACCGCTCCTTGCAGCGGGCAAGCGCTCCGGATTTTTATGCTTTGGCAACCGACGGCGACGGATCGGATGGGGCGGACAGCGCGCGAAGCTTGCGATCCGTAGGCAGGAATGCGGCCAGCAAGCCGAGCAGCGGCAAATAAGCGCACACTTGAATGACCAGGTCGATGCCGGACGCGTCCGCTACCTTCCCGAGCACGGCCGAGCCGACTCCGCCAAGTCCGAACGACACTCCGAAAACAAGCCCGGAGACCGTGCCGACTTTATTCGGCAGCAGCTCCTGTGCGTAGACGACGATGACCGAGAAGCCAGACATTAAAATAAATCCGATAAAGATGCACAAAACGACCGCCCAAAGCACGCTGTGGACATAAGGAAGCAGCAGAGAGAACGGAGCCGTGCCCAGGATCGAGAACCAAATCATGTTGCGCCGTCCCAGCCTGTCGGCCAGCGGCCCGCCGAAAAACGTCCCCGCCATGCCGGCGAACAGCAGAGCGAACAAAATCAGCTGCGCCTGATCGACCGAGATGCCGAAACGATCGATCGCATAGAACGAATAGAAGCCCGTCATGCTGGCGACATATACGAATTTGGAGAACAGCAGCATCAGCAAAATAATCAGTGAGACGCCTACGATCGCCCCTCTTGCGCCGACAGGACCGGATGCCGCTTCCTCCTTGGCTGGCTTCGGGCGAGCGATTAGATTGGCCTTATACCAATGAGCGACCTTCGTCTGAATGATCAAGGCGACGATTGCCGCGATCGCGAACCAGGCGATGCCTTTTTGCCCGAGCGGGACGAAAATCAATGCGGTCATCACCGGCGCAAGCGCCTGCCCCATATTGCCGCCGACCTGAAAAATCGATTGCGCCAGTCCGCGCCTGGTGCCCGCGGCCAAATAAGCGACCCGCGACGATTCCGGATGGAGCACCGACGAGCCGATCCCGATCAAGGTAACGGCAAGCATGATAAAGAGGAAGGACGGCGCAAATGCAAGCCCGACAACCCCCGCCAAGGTGAACAAAATGCCGATAGGCAGCAGATACGGCTTCGGCCTCGTATCGGTATACAGGCCGATCAACGGCTGCAGAATCGAAGCGGTCATGTTCAGCGCAAAGCCGATCAAGCCGATCTGCGAAAACGACAAGTTAAGCGACTCGTGCAGAATCGGGAACATGGCGGGTACGACGGACTGGATCGCATCATTCAATAAGTGCACGGAACTAATCATGAACAGGACGGAAAATACGGTCATGTGTCGGGCTTGCTGCCCGGCGCTTGCTGTCGTGGAGCTCATTTTGGCATCATCCTTACGTTTATCTTTGAACTAAACATCTTATCATCTGATGTTTAATGACAAACCACGAGACGAGGTTAGTTCGTCTCGCCAAACAGTTCTTCCAGCGTGCCCTTCAAATAGCGGGACGCGCTTGCTACCGCCGCCGCCGCATCGCGGTCGCGAATGCTTTCATACAGCCGGATATGCGCCTCCGTCTGCGGATTATGCCCTTCGGGGTTGGCGAAAATCGTAGCCAGCGTCTCGCGAATGAATACGGAGAAGGTTTTGTACAGATCGATGACGACCGCGTTTTTGCTTGCGATGGCTACCGCGATATGAAAACGGATGTCGGCCTCGATATACGTCTGGATGTCGTCGTTCGCCAAAGCGTGATTTCGCGTGTCCAAATGCTCCTTGATCGCCGCGAGATCGTCCTCGTCCCGGCGCTCCGAGGCAAGCCTGGCAATCTCCAGCTCCATCATCTGCCGAACCTCGTACACTTCTATGATCTCCGCTCTTCGCAGCCTGCTGTCCAACGGCTCCTGAATCGCGGCGACACGCTTCAGGTAGGTGCCGAAGCCCTGCTTCTTCTCGAGCAGCCCGGCGTGAACGAGTACGCGCACGGCTTCGCGAATCGTGGATCGGCCCACCCCGAACTGCTCCATCAGTTCCGGCTCAGTCGGGATTTTATCCCCTTCCTTCAGCTCTCCTCCGGAAATTTTCTTCTGAAGCTGAGCGACGACGTCATCCACGAGCTTCGTGCGGTTTAAGGTCCGAAATGAAACCTTCGACCTCAAATTCATCTGATCATCTCCTGTTAAGAGGATTCTATCACATGGCGTCTCCGCCGGCTACCGTTAAATTTCGAAGCCTTACTCTCCCGCAAGAGCCCGCTTCACGTTATCCGCGTGTCCTTTGACTCGAAGATTGCGCCATTCCTGCGCCAGCTTGCCCTGTTCGTCGATCAGAAACGTAGAACGTACGATTCCCATATAGGTTCTGCCGTACAGCTGCTTCTCCTGCCATACCCCGTACAGCTCGCAGACGCGATGCTCCGGGTCCGACAGCAGCAGGAACGGAAGCTCGTACTTCTCCGTAAACTTGTAGTGCCTCTTGAGCTCGTCCGTGCTAATGCCGAGAACGACGGCGTTCAAGCCTTCATACTCGGATGCAGCGTCCCGGAAATCGCACGCTTGCTGCGTACAGGCCTGCGTCATATCCTTCGGGTAAAAATAAAGCACGACCTTGCGGCCGCGATAATCGCTTAGTCTGATCGAGCCTCCGTTCGTGGCGGGAAGCTCGAAGTCCGGGGCCAGCTTCCCGAGCTGCGATTGCGCGTACTGTGGCTGCGTCTGTTCCTGCAGCTTCTGCTTTTGCTGCTGTTTGGGCTGCTTCTGCTCCATTTGCTGCTGTTGTTTCGTCATATTTCAAGCTCCTTCGCGACAACTTATCCTTTCTATTATAGTATACGGAACCAGTACGGGCGAATTTGCTGCGACGTGCGCAGCAGTCTTCGAGAGATCCCGGGGCCAACAATTGGCCTTGGCATTACGCCTCCGCCCCGACGAAGCCTTGGGCCCGAGACCCGCGCGCGGAGCCGCACGCCGAACAGCCCGGGCCAAGCCGGCAGCCCCGATGGGACCGGCTGTGCTCCGGGCTGAATCCGCGGCTAAGCCTCACTCCACGAACAAAGGAGAGACCGCCGGATAAATCCGCTCGTACTTCTTGTATTGGCGGTCGTAATAGGCGCGCAGCGTTTCGTCGGGCGCGTATACGACCGCTTCCTTCAAGCCCTTGAAAATCTGCCCGAGCGACGAGTAGTCCCCGCTCCAGCCCGCATGGCGGAAGCCGAGCGCGGCCGCGCCAAGGGAGGGCAAAAATTGTGAGTCCTTCGGAACGGCCAGCTCGCAGCCGAACACGTCGGCCATGATCCGGCACCAAGCCTTGCTCTTGGCGCCGCCGCCGATCAGCGTCACGCGCCGGCCGCCGCCGGACTCCTTCGGCGTCACCAACTCCAGCACCTGACGCATCGAAAACGCCACGCCCTCCAGCACGGCCGCGCCCATCCGCTCGCGCGTCGTCGTCGGCTTCAGGCCGATAAAGCAGCCGGAAGCGTTCGCGTCCTGCACGGGGCAACGCTCGCCGTTCAGATACGGCAGGAACAGCACATCGTCCTTGCCGCGCTCCGTCTGCTCCACGCCGCGGTCGAACATCTGGTAGGACATCAGATCGCCCGTACGGCCGCTTCCGGAGCCGAACGCGCCGACCGCCCACTGATGGGCGCTCCCCGCGTTGGACAGGGGAGCGATCGCGATCTGCCTTCCTTCCTCTACGTAAGCGAGGTTAAACGCGCCGCTCTCCACGTCGATGTAGCCCGAGGAAGCGCCGGCGACCCAACCGGTCGTGCCGACGTAGGCGTACACTTCGCCTTCCTCGTATACCCCTGCTCCCAGCGTGGCCGCGCCGGCGTCTCCGATGCCGCACAGCACCGGAGTGCCCTCGGCAAACCCCGTTTCAGCCGCTCCCTGCGCCCCGATATTCCCAACGATGCTGTCCGAAGGCGCGATCCGGGGCATTTTGCCGGCGTCCACGCCGTAGCGTTCCAACCAATCGCCGACCCAGCTGCGAGCGCGCGCATCCATGCAGCCCGTCGTCGCGGCGGACGTCGGATCCGTCACGCACTCTCCCGTCAGGCGCGCGATCACGTAATCTTTGGAGCTGACCAAGAAGCTGCGCGCCGACCGAAACGTCTCCTCTTCCCGCTCCTTCAGCCACAGAATCTTCGGGAAAGTGAGCGATCCGTCCATATGGTTCATCGTCCGCTCGTGAATCGCCTGCTCCCCCAGCTCCGACAGCAGCCTGTCCGACTGCACGGAAGCCCGGCCGTCCGAATACAGGATGGCGGGACGCAGCGGACGGAGCTCTTCCCCGACCGGAATGCAGTCCTGCATCTGCCCGCTGAATGTCAGCAGCCCGATGTCCTTGGCCTTGATGCCGACCTTGAACCACGAGGCCGCGATCTGCTTGACCGCGTCGTACCACTGCTCCGGGTCCTGCTCCACGTAATCTCCGTGGCGAATCACCTTAAGCTCTATGTTTTTTTCGAGAAAAATGCCGGCATCGTCGGTGACCAAAATGCCCTTCACGTTCGTCGTGCCGATATCGAACGAAGCCATGTATCTCATCTGCTCATCCCCTTGTCGAGGAGCCCAACGTCTCCAGTTTCATCTCCGCCACCAGCCGGTACAAATAGTCCTTCTCCCTGTTCTCGCTGCGGCTGACGAGAACGGAGCCGACGACCGCCCCGTCGAAGCCGCCCCGAATCGCCTGCCCGACCAACTCCGGCGAACGAAGACCGAACCCGGCGACGACAAGACCGCGAGTCAGATGCGGACGAATCCGGTCGCACAGCGCGGCCAAGCCTTGAACGCTGGCCATCGGATCTCCCGTCGTCCCGGAGTACGATTGGGCGTAGATGATCGTCGCCCCGTCGCACACTTCGCGAATCGTCGCCTCGTCCATGCCGCTGTTGATAAACCGGATCACGTCGACTCCGGCCGCAGCGACTTCCTCCTGAATGCGGATTTGCTCCTCCAGCGAGCAATCCGGCAGCACCAGCGCGTCGATCAGCTTCTCTTCGATCAACCGGCGGTACAGCCCCTCTTCGACGAGCTCGTTGCGGTAACCCATCGCCCAGATCGGCCGGGACACGTCGCGGCGGACTCTCCGCCACAGGTCCATCAGGCCTTCCGAGGCTGCGGCTCCCGCATCAAGCGCTCGCTTATGCGCGCGCTTGATCACTTCGCCGTCGATAAACGGGTCGGGGCTCGGCACGCCCAACTCGATGATGTCCATGCCGGCCAAAGCGCTGGCTTGAATCATTTCGTAAGACTCCTCGATTGCCGGGTCGCCCGCTACCAAGTACCCGAGAAGCAGCGCTTCTTCCCTCTCCTTGGCTGTGCGGTAAGCCTCTACGTTGAATGGGCTGTGCAATTTCAGAGTTCGAATCATGATTTTCCACGTCCCAGCTTCTGCATTAGAACGGCCGCGATGACGATGCATCCCGTAATGACGTCCTGCATAAACGTAGGCACTTGGAGAATCGTCAGCCCGTTGGCCAAGATGCCGATAATGGCCGCGCCGACGAAGGTGCCCCAGATGTTCGGCACGCCTTCTTTAAAGGAAGTCATGCCCAGGAATGCCGCCGCGTAAGCGGACAGGAACAAACCATCCCCTCCCGTCGGATGCGCGGACCCGAGCCGGGATGCCATCAGGATGCCGGTCAGGGCGGCCAGCATGCCGCACAGCGCGAACGCCAGGTTTTTGTTCCAGGCGACGCGCACGCCCGCCACGCGGGAAGCGGATTCGTTGCCGCCGATCGCGTAAAGCTTGCGACCGAAAGACATATGGGACATCACGTACCAGAACAGAACGGCGACCAGAATCATAATAAAGGATAACACCGGAATACCGGCCCATTCGGTCTGTCCGAGATAACGGAAGCCGTCCGGAATGTTCTCGAATACGGTGGCGCCTCCGGTCAGCCGGAAGTTAAGCCCTCCGAGGATCGTCCCCATCGCCAGCGTCGTAATGAAGGAGAGGACGCGGAAGCGCGTCACGATCCAGCCGTTAATGAAGCCGATGACGAACGCGACTGCCATCGGGGCCACGAACGCCAGCCAGATCGGGTAGCCCGCGACCGCCATCTGCGCGGCGAACACGCCGCCGAAGCTGGCGACCGCGCCGACTGACAGGTCGAACTCGCCTACGGCCATGACCAGCGTAGCTCCCAGGGCGATAATGACCAGGAAGGAAATTTGCCGGCTAATATTGATCGCGTTGTCGATCGTCATGAACGACTCCGGACTCAACGCGGAAAATGCCAGAATAATCAGTAGTCCCGCTGCGACCGTGCCGTAAGTGCGAATCAGTCGCACGTAAGAAATGCCGGAACGCGTTTCAACCATGGGGTTCACTTCCTTTTCCGTGACTGTAGCAATATCCGAGCACCTGCTCGGACGTTACGCCGTCGTTGTCCAATTCGGCTACGATGCGGCTGTCGTGCAGGACGTACAAGCGGTCGGCGATGTCCAGCACCTCCTGCAAGTCGGAAGAGACGAACAGGACGCCGCAGCCTTTGTCTGCCTGCGCCTTGAGCAGGCGGTGAATCTCCTCGCGCGTCATGACGTCGACGGCCTGCGTCGGCTCGTCGCACAGGAACAGCACCGGGTCCGACAGCAGCGCCTTGGCGAACACGACCTTCTGCTGGTTGCCGCCGCTGAGCTGCCCGACCGCCTGCTCCGAGCCCGCCGCCTTGACGTTCATTTCCTGCATCCAGGAGCCGACTGTCGACCGCTCCTTGCGCGAGCGCAGCTTCAGCCATCCCGAGAAACGCTTCAGCACGGGCAGCGTCATATTCTCGCGAATCGACATGCCCAGCACCAGCGCGTCGCGCTTGCGCTCCTCTGGAATCAGCACGACGCCGTTGTCCAGCGAACGTCTCGGGGTAGCAGAAGCGATCGTCTTGCCCGCTACGGCGATGCTGCCGCCCGCCGACTCCCGGAGTCCATAGATCGTCTCCAGCAGTTCCGTCCGTCCGGCTCCCGCCAGTCCGAATAGGCCGACGATCTCGCCCTTTCGCACGTTCAGACTCGTTTCCTTCACCTTGCCGTCCTTCGTCGAAAGTCCGCTCAGCTCGAGCACTTTTTCTCCCGACGCCCGGTTTCCCGATCTCTTGTGTCCCTTCTTCACCTCGGCGTTGCTCATAAGACGGATCAACCGCTCCTTGTCCGTCTCCGCGGTGCGGAGCGTGTCGACCCGTTGACCGTTGCGGAATACGGTGATCCGGTCGGACAGACGGAAAATTTCGTCCATCCTGTGGGAAACATACAGAATGGCCGTCCCCTGCGCGGTCAGTCGGCCGATCAGGGCGAACAGCTTCTCCGCTTCCTGGTCGGTCAGCGAGGCCGTCGGCTCGTCGAGAATGAGCAGCTGGCATTCCAGCATCATCGCGCGTAAAATTTCCAGCATCGTCTTCTCCGGGGGAGACATCCGGTCGGCGGTCTTGTTCAGGTCGATCTCGACGCCGAAGTCGCTGCGAATCTGCTCCGCGCGCCGCTTCATCTGCTTCCAGTTGACGCCGATGCGCGACTTGTTCGTCGGGTATTCCAGTCCGACAAACAGATTTTCGTAGCCGGTAAAAGAAGGAACGAGGTGGCGGTCCTGGTGCACGACGTTGATGCCGATTTGGCGGGATGCGCCGGGATCCGGGATGTCGACCTGCCGCCCTTTCCATTCGACGGTGCCGGCATCGAGCGCGTACACTCCGGTCATGATTTTAATGAACGTCGATTTGCCCGCCCCGTTCTCTCCGACGAGCGCATGCACTTCGCCCGCTTCGATCTCGAAGCTGACGTCGGCGAGCGCGTAGTGCTGGCCGAACACCTTGTCGAGTCCTGCTACTTTCAGTAGGGTCAATGGGAACCCTCCTTGCTCTACGAATTGAGCAAAGCGGCTTTCGCCGCTCTGCCTCTGGTATTAGCCGTTGTCTTTCGTAATCAGGCTGGCCGGAGCGTACAGCTCCGTGCCTTCGGCCGGCTGGCCCGCGAACACGAGCTCCATCTGCTTGACGACGAGCTCGGTCATGCCCGTGAAGTTCTGCTTCACCGTCGCGACGAGCGGAGAGCCCTTCTTGATCATGTCGACCGCTTGGCTGTTGCCGTCGATGCCGGTCACGACGATGTCCTTGCGTCCGGCCGCTTCGATCGCTTGCGCCGCGCCGATCGCCGCTTCGTCCCAGCCGGCCCATACTGCGGTAATCGAGCCTTCGGCCTTGTTGGAGAGCAGCAGGCTTTCCATTTGTTTACGAGCGTTCTCGATCGGTCCCGGCACTTCGACTTGCTGCTCCGTTACTTTGGAGATATTCGGCTTGTCTTTCAGCAGATCGTCCAACTGCACGGTGCGGGCGAGCACGCCCGGGTGCGGACGGTGAGTCAGAATAACGAGCTTGCCTGCGTCCCCGATCGTCTGGAACAGATGCTCGGAGATCAGCTTGGACATTTCCTTGTTGTCGCTCGTCGCGTTCATGACCATGCCTTCGATGTAGCCAGAGTCGGCTCCGAATACCGGAATGCTCTTGTCCTTCGCGCGCTGGATCTGGCTCTTCAATTGGTTCGGATCCGTGCTGACAAGCACGATCGCGTTGGTCTTGGAAGAGATGACGTCCTCCATCCGGCTGGCCAGCTGGCCCATGTCGCCTTTCGTGTCGACGACGTTCGCTTTCCAACCTTTGTCCGCCGCCTGCTTCTTGAGCGATTCGACCATCTCGTTTGTCGTAACGGACGACAGGTACGGCGTCAGGATGGAGATCGTCTTCGCGCCGTCCTTGCCTCCGGATTTGCCTCCGCAAGCCGTCAGAGCGACGGCCAATAGAAGCGCTGTCATAATTAAGAATCCTTTTTTCATAGTGAACTTCCCCCTTGGTATAGGTGAAAATGGATGGATTGCCGCATCCCCGCCCGCTTAGCGGACGGGATGCTTCTTCTGCCAGTCGAGCAGTCCCTTGGCGGTGTCCATGTCGGTGACGAGCACGTCCATGCATTTGCCGCGCAGGGCGGCGACGATCGCTTCGACTTTATCGTCTCCGGTCGCGACGGCGATTACGTTCGGGATCGCTCTGATTTCGTCGATGGACAGTCCGATCATGCGAGATTCTCCGTTATAGTGAACCCGCTCCCCCGTTTCGTTCAGGAACGAGGTGGAAATGTTGCTCACAGCGCCTTTCCCCCGGACTCCGTTCATCTCCTCGTCGCTGAAGTAGCCCGACTTGACGATGGTGGCCTGGTCGGATACTTGTCCGATCCCGATCAGCGCATGCGATACTTTTTGGGCGGCTTCCAGCACTTTGGCGATTTCCGCTTCGTTCAAAAACAGCTCCCTGGCTTGCGGAGAGGCAACGACGGCCGGAGAATTGAGCAGCAGATGGCGCGCTCTGAACTGCTCCGCGAACACTCTCGCGTTCGTATTGGCGTGCCAAGCTCCCCCGTCCGAGCCGAACCCGCCGATCATCGGCACGAACTGCACTTCCTTGCGTCCGACGAATTGAATTTCGCGGGCGACGGACGCGATCGTGCGGCCGGCCATGATGCCGACGACGTCGCGGTCCTTGATCGCGCTTTCCAGCAACGCCGCGGCCGCTCGGGCGACGTGCAGGTCGATCGTCTGGCGATCCCCGCCCGGCACGTGCACGACGATGACGTCATGGATGCCGAACGTCTCCGCGATCGCTCTCTCGTACGTCTGCTCCTCCGAGTACGGATTGCGAATGCTGATCTGCACGATCCCCTCCGACTTGGCCGCGGCGAGCATCCGGCTGATCTGCGGCCGCGAAATGCCGAGACGCTCCGAAATTTCCTGCTGGTTTAACCCGTCCATATAGTACATCGTGCTGACTTTGACCAGCAGCCTCTTCTTTTCTTGACTTGCTTCAATCACAATGCCCCATGCCCCCTCCCCTTCTGAACATATGTTCATTGTGGAATCTTTGTTCTGAAGTCATCATAGCACGGGTTGTAAGGGGTTGCAAGAACAAATTTTCGATGCGGCTCAGATGTTCAATGTAACCGCTAGCGTATGGTTCGTGCCGATGTAGGACAAACCAATATATGGATTTGCCATTTCCGTTGATCCACGATCCCGCGGTCGCGGCCACGGCTCCGCCAAGGCACTTTCTTGGCCTTGGACCCGCGGGCACGGTTCCGCCAAGGCACTTTCTTGGCCTTGGACCCGCGGGCACGGCTCCGCCAAGGCACTTTCTTGGCCTTGGACCCGCGGGCACGGCTCCGCCAAGGCACTTTCTTGGCCTTGGACCCGCGGCCACGGCTCCGCCAAGGCACTTTCTTGGCCTTGGACCCGCGGGCACGGTTCCGCCAAGGCACTTTCTTGGCCTTCAACCGGCGGCGCTACAGACGAAGGAATGCACTTTTCGAATCGCAAAAATCGTTAAGGTGAGGGGATCGATATGAGGAAATTTGCCGCTTTATGGCTCGCGGCCATGATTTTGGCGGTCGTCGTCGGAGGCTGCTCCGGCAAGGCGGACGGACCGAAGGGACAAGAAATGCTGAGGGCCCGGTCGGCCCGGCCTTCAGGGGCGAAGAAGGTGCTGCTTCTGGTCGCGGATTCGCTGATGTACCAATCTATCGATCTCGGCGTTCGGAGCAATCAGCTCCCTACCTTCAAGTATCTAATCGAGAACGGACAATATTTTAAAGACGTGGTCAGCGCGTTTCCGACGATGTCCGTTACGATCGACAGCACGATCGTGACGGGAGCCCAACCGGACCGGCACCGGATTCCCGGATTGGCCTGGTACTCCGCCGAGGAGAGACGGGTCGTCAATTACGGAACCGGACCGATGGAAGTGTTGCGCACGGGGGCCGCCCAAGTACTGGACGATCTGCTGATCCATCTGAACGGTAAGCATCTGAATGCCGAGCTTCGCACCATTTATGAGGATTTGGCCGCGCGAGGGCTGAAGTCCGGTTCCGTCAACGGTCTCATCTATCGCGGCAAGACCGACCATGCTTTGACCCTGCCCGCCGCCGTCCGCTTGCCGCTCGGCAAGCCGCGAACTCTCGGGATCAAAGGGCCCGATCTGTTTACGTTCGGATTGCTGTCCAACCCGTTGGACGGCATGAAGGAGGTTCCCGACGGAATCGCGAACAAGCTCGGGTTCAGCGACGATTACGCGATCGAAACGGTGCAGTATCTCGTCGAGAACGATCGCCTGCCGGATTTTCTCTACGTGTATTTGCCCGATCTGGATCAACGGCTGCACCAAAAAGGGCCCTCCGATCAGGAAGGCTTGCGCCGGTTGGACGGTCGGCTTCGGAAGCTGCTCCGGGCTTTCGGTTCGGAAGAGGAGGCCAAGAAACGAGCGACGATTATCCTTGCGGGAGACAGCGGGATGTCGCAGATTCATCGCGCTGGAAGCCAGCCCGTCGTCGACTTGACGGAACTGCTGCGGGACTACGCCATTCTGCCTCCCGGACGAACGGCGACCGATCGCGAGCAGATCGCCCTCGCCGTCAACGAAACCGCCGCTTACGTCTACTCCTTAAATTCGGGCCCCTTTCTGGATGAGTTGGCCGAGCGTCTTCATGCCGAGCCCCGAATCGGAATCGTCGCATGGAAGGAGAACGATTGGATTCGGGTCAAGCGCGGCGGCGTCTCCGGGGAACTGAAATTCAAGAAGCAGGGAGATTGGACCGATCCTTACGGCCAGACCTGGTCCTGGCAAGGCAGCCCGGAAGCTTTGGATATGAAGACGGAACGAAAGCGGATAACGTTCGGAGATTATCCGGACGCCCTGCAGCGCTTGTTCTCCTCCCTGCATTCGCATCCCGGCAAATTTCTCGTCGTCACCTCGCTGCCGGGTTACGAGTTGTCGGGGGCCGGTTCTCCGACCCATATCGGCGGAGGCGGGCACGGTTCGCTGCATCGCCTGGAATCCGTGGTGCCCCTGATTATTTACGGCACGGATTCCGCCCCCAACGTTCATCGGCTGGTCGACCTGAAAAGCTATATTCTCGGGCTGTTCCCGGACCGCGCCTCTCCCTCGGTCCGCTAACTCCCCGCCCCGCGATACCGCTTCACGCCGTAGTTCCAGAACGCGACGCCCAGCGTCAGGAAGACGAGGCCGACGACCGGCGTTAGCCACGGCATCCACCACTCCTCCAGGCGCCCCAGGAAATACGACGCGGGGTACACGCCCACAAACGCGAACGGGAGCAGCCACGTCAGCAGAAACTTGATCGTTTTATTGTAGATTTCCACCGGATAGCGCCCGTAGTTCTGAATGTTGTAGATCAGCGGTCCGATCCCCGTCGGCGCGTCCGAATAGAACGAGATCGCCGACATCGCCGTATAGATGCCCATATAGATGAAGCAAGAGCCCATCACCATGACGATCAGCACGAGCGGATCGTACCAGTGGAACGGCAGCCCGAGCGTCGCCCATGAAGAGATCAGAATGGCGAGGCCGACCAAGGCTCCGAACATCGCGGGCGGATCCATGTTTTCCAGCATGACCTGCGTCAAGGAATGCGCCGGACGGGTCAGCACCCGGTCCATCTCTCCTTTGACGATATACCGCTCGCTGAAATTCCAGGCGCTGAAGAACGTCGAGAACACCCCGGAAGCGATCATGAAGTAGCCGTAGACGAACACGACCTCCGCCTCGCTCCAGCCGCCGAGAGACGGCGTATGCAGGAACACGATGAAGATGAAGACGAGGTTCAGCCCGTTAAACAACAGATCCGACAGCACCTCGACCCAGAAATCCGCGCGGTAGCTCAGCTTCGTCTTCATATAGTTGGCCAGATAATCCCGGTACAAGCCCAATGTAAACGCGAATCGGCTCATTTTCTCACCCCCCCTGCACGAACAGCCGGCGCCGCGCCGCGCGCCACACAAGTAGAATCGGCACGATCAGCACAATCGTCCATGCGACCTGCACGAGCAGCGCGTTCCACACGTCGGCCCCCTGGATGCGCCCCGTGAACACCGAGCCCGGCAAATACGTAATCGCCTGAAAAGGCAGCCAGTTCATGATCGATATCGCCCATCCCGGGAAAAAAGCGATCGGAACGACGACGCCGGACAGCAAGTCCACCATAATTCTTTTCATCGACATAATGCCCTGATTGTTCTCGAAGAAGAACGCGCCCAGGCCCGTCAGCAGGTTCAGCTGCGTATTGATCAGAAAGCTGAACCAGATCATCACGAAGAAAACGATCCACTGCATCGGGTCGGTCGGCAGCTCCAGCGGAAAAATAAACGACACGACGATCATCCCCGGAATCATGAACAGCAGCAGGCGGAACAGCCCTTCGCCGAAGCCCTGCATCATTTTCACGAGTAAATAGGAATAAGGCCGGATGATCTGGATCGCCACGCTGCCATCCACGATTTCATTCGAAATTTCCCGGTCCAGGTTGTTAAAATAGAACGCCCGCGCCATCCACGATACAGCCACATAAGTGGACATCTGGATGACCGTGAACCCCTGCAGCGTCTCCGCCTCGCCGAAAATCGCCTTCCACAGAAAATAATACGCCCCGATGTTGATCGCATAGATGACGATGCCGCTGTAATAGTTGACCCGGTAAGCGAGCATCATCAAGAAACGGATGCGGACGAAGTCCAGGTACATGCTCATCATCGTTTGGCCGCCCCCGCTTGAACCGGTTCCTTCTCGGCGGCATCGGGGTCATCCCCGAGGGTCAGGGCCGACAAGTCGCGCGGAGCCTCGGCGCTGCCCGACTGGTAAATCTCGCGCACGATTTCATCCGTGTTCGTCTCGAAAATTTTGATGTCGCTAATGTCAAGACGGCCGACGACTCGGGACAGCACCTCGGAGACGTTCATTTCGCGCGGAATCCACACCTTGGCGGTTAGGTCGTTGTCCAGCGACCAGCGAACTTCGAGCTCTCCGGTCAGCTCGGACACCTTCGCCAGCGTCACCGGGTCGGTAAACTGGAACTGCACCTCGCGCCCTTTGCCCCAGCGCGATTTCAGCTCCTCCAGCCCTCCGTCGTAGATGATCCGTCCGTCGTCCAGCATAATGACGCGCGAGCACAGCGCCTCGATGTCCTGCAGGTCGTGCGTCGTCAGCAGAATCGTCGTGCCCTGCTCGCGGTTGAGCCGCTTCAGAAACTCGCGGATCTCCGTCTTGACGACAATGTCGAGGCCGATCGTCGGCTCGTCCAGAAACAGGATCGAAGGATTGTGCAGCAGCGCCGCCACCAGCTCGCAGCGCATCCGCTGGCCCAGGCTCAGCTTGCGGACCGGCCGGTTGAGCAGTTCCTGCAATTGCAGCGTCTCCACCAGCTCGTCGAGCCTTTTGCGGAAATCCGTCTCGTCCACCCGGTACACTTTTCTCAGCAGCCGAAAGGATTCGATCACCCCGATATCCCACCACAGCTGGCTTCTCTGCCCGAACACGACGCCGATGCCCTGCACGAACTTCTCGCGATCCTTGTGAGGAACGAAGCCGTTCACGAGCAGCTTGCCGGAGGTCGGCACGAGAATGCCGGTGAGCATCTTGATCGTCGTCGACTTGCCCGCTCCGTTCTCGCCGATATAGCCGCAGATTTCGCCTTGGGGAATCTGGAAGCTGATGTCTTTGACCGCGGTCACCTCGGTATGCTCCCGCTTGAACAGATCCTTGAACGCCCCTTTGAGGCCTTCCCGGTTTTTCTGAACTTTGAACTGTTTCCGCAGCTGATGTACGTCTATGGCTAACATGATGAACCTCCTGTAGTCAAGTCGAGTTCATTAGGATTTTGACATGAACTTGCGCATGCCTTAACTGAAACTTTATAATTTTAACATACTGCCTACTGAGAGGACTATCGGAATGAAGAAGAAGTGGAAGATTACGCTGTTTTCCATACTGGGGCTGGCTTTTATTTTTTTGTGCGCGGTCGGCTGGTGGGTATGGGCAAGCGTCAACGAGATCGATAAGGCTCAGAAGCCGAAGGAAGAGTCTCGATTCGGCCAATTCGAAGAGAAACCGGAGTACCAGCCTCCGGAATGGGAAGGCTCGGAACGCGTCAACGTGCTGCTGATGGGCGGCGACGATCGCGGCTTGAGAGACAACGAGGTCGCTCGCTCGGACACGATGCTGGTCGTTTCCTTCGATCCCGTGACGAAGAAGATTCATCTGTTCTCCGTGCTGCGCGACACCCGCGTGGAGATTCCCGGCTACAAGGACAACCGCGCCAATACGGCTATTACGCTGGGCGGTCCGGATCTGGCGATGAAGACGATCGGCAATCTGATGGGACTGGATATCCAATATTATGTTTATGCCGATTTCCAGGGCTTCATCAAGCTGGTGGACGCGCTGGGCGGAGTCGATTTCTACGTCGAAAAGGATATGAAGTGGACGGACAACGCGGACGGCAACCGGTACGATATCGACCTGAAGAAGGGGCAGCAGCATCTGGACGGAGAGAAGGCTCTGCAGTACGTGCGCTTCCGGCACGACAAGCTGTCCGACTTCACCCGGACCGAGCGCCAGCGCGAGTTCCTGAAGGCCGTCGCGGCCAAGCTGAAGAACGGCTGGAACCTGATCAAGCTGCCGGACATTCTGAGCGAAGTCGTTCCGTACATCGAGACGAACATGTCCTCGAACGATATGCTGAAGCTGGCCAGCCTGGGGTACAACTCGCATCAGGCCGGCTCCGCGCAAATTCCCCCGATGGACCTCGTCTTCGACGAAAACGTGAGCGGCTCGGCCATGCTGGGAGTGCGGGACCGCGTCAAGCTGAAGGAATACGTGCAGGAAGTGCTGGTCGCGGACGATATGGTTCCGGAAACTCCGGAGCCGGGCGCTTCTTCGAGCGCGGCGGCGGCTCAGTAGCCTTTAGCGGCCGGCCAAGACGATCTCAACGAAACACAGCCCCAAGATCCCTTGTGGGCATTCGCATGCGGAGGGTTGGAGAAAAATGAATCAGCGAGCACGTTCGGCGCAATTGTACGAGGAAGCTCAGCGCCATATCGCGGGAGGGGTCAACAGCCCCTCCCGTTCTTTCAAAGCCGTCGGAGGAGGCGCCCCCGTGTTCATGGAACGCGCGGAGGGCGCTTATTTCTGGGATGTCGACGGCAACCGTTACATCGATTACTTGGCCGCGTTCGGTCCGATCATTACGGGACATGCTCACCCCAAGGTGACCGAAGCGATCGTCCGGGCTGCGCATAACGGCACGCTCTACGGCACGGCGACGGAGCATGAGATTCGGCTTGCCGAGGCGTTGAAAGCCGCGATCCCGTCAATGGACAAGGTTCGCTTCGTCAACTCCGGCACGGAGGCGGTCATGACGACGATCCGCGTCGCCCGGGCGTTCACCGGCCGCAACAAAATCATCAAGTTCGCCGGCTGCTACCACGGCCATGCCGACCTGGTGCTCGTCGCCGCCGGCTCCGGGCCGTCGACGCTCGGCATTCCCGACAGCGCGGGCATTCCGCCCAGCATCGCGAGCGAGGTCATTACCGTACCGTTCAACGAGCTGGACGGGCTGCGCGCGGCGCTGGAGCATTGGGGCGACCAGGTGGCCGCGGTCATGGTCGAGCCGATCGTCGGCAACTTCGGCATGGTGATGCCGAAGCCGGGCTTCCTGGAGGGGCTGTGCAAGATGGCCCGGGACGCCGGCGCGCTCGTCATCTACGACGAGGTCATCAGCGCGTTCCGGTTCCACTACGGCTCGGCCCAGACGTTCCCGGCATTCGCCGATCAGGAGGCGATCCGGCCGGATCTGACCGCCCTCGGCAAAATCATCGGCGGAGGCCTGCCGATCGGCGCCTACGGCGGACGCGCCGATCTGATGGAGATGATCGCGCCGCTAGGCCCCGCCTACCAGGCGGGCACGATGGCCGGCAACCCGGCTTCGGTGCTGGCCGGAATCGCCTGCCTGGAGGTGCTGCGAGAGCCTGGAGTTTACGCGCGCATGGAAGCGCAGGCCGCGCGGCTGTGCGACAGCCTGCAAGCTTCGGCGGTTAGGCACGGAGTTGCGCTGACGGTCAACCGGATCGTCGGGGCGTTCTCGACGCATTTCTGCGCCGGACCGGTCACGAACTACGAGGAGGCGCAATTGTCCGACGGCGAGCGGTTCGGCCGCTTCTTCCGGCTCATGCTGGAGCGCGGCGTCTACCTCGCCCCGTCCAAGTACGAGGCCTGGTTCCTGACGACCGCGCACTCCGACGCCGACATCGACGCGACCTTGGACGCTGCGGAGGAATCGTTCCGCGAGATGGCTCGCGATTCGGAATAGCCTAAGCTTATGGAAGCCCTCCCTCGAATCGGGAACGGCTTCTTTTTTTCCGCCTTCCCGAGCTCGATCGACAGCCGACCCTCATCTAAATAACGCAACATTTTCCATTCGTTTGCGTTAATTAGTTCGTGTCCTTATTCAGCGGGTACAACCTAAATCGAACCAATATAAGGAGAACTTTGCACAATGAGAAAATCCATTCAGACACGACTGTTGAAGGTCGCCATCGGCTCCATGCTTCTGGCCGTCCCTTTTCCCGCCGTATCGGCGTTCGCGCAAGACGCCTCCAAGAACACGATTCTGCTGAACCCAAACAGCGCGAGCATCCAGTATAACGGCCAAACGTCGAAGGCCGTCCAGCCGGTCACTTACAAGGACGGGACCAACTACATTCCGCTGAGCACATTCGCCGGATTATACGGCTACAGCGTCTCTTATGATGCCGCAACCAAGGAATCGGTCGTATCGAAGGACGGTGCGGAAATCCGATTTGCGGCGGGCACGGCTCGTTACACCTTGAACGGAGAAAAACGCCTCGCCGTAGGCAAGCTGTTCACCCTGAAAGGCAGCATGATGGTGCCGATCCGCACTTGGTCGGAAATTACCGGCAGCTTATTTGAAGTAAACGGCGCCTCGTACTCTCTTTCCTGGAACGAAGAAGTGAAGGACGTGCCTCCTGTCGCAAGGTTTATCACGAACAAGACCGTCTACAAAATGGGAGAACCGATCGAATACTCCGATGAAAGCTACGACGAATACGGCAGGATCGTCAAGACGGAATGGACGGGGAAGGAGCGAGCCTTCTTCCGCCCCGGCGTCGTGGAGATTACGTTGAAGGTGACCAATCCATACGGCTTGACCGGCTCCTACACGCAGAAAATCGAAATCACGGAAGAAACGATGCACACCGAGGAGGAGTTCAACCGGCTGTTCACTCCGCCGGGCGACAAATTCCCGATAGCCGGCCAATCCGTGCTTCGGATGGCGCAAGTGCCGTATACGATCGAATCCCAGCCGATACAGCTGATTCGCAGCAACAGCCCGGAATATTTCCTGGAGGAAGGCATCGCCTATCGGGACAGCATCTCCGGCAAGTTCCGCATCAATATCCATAACGGCAATCGCTCCGGCAAAGCTCTGACGATCTATCTGGTCGCCACCAATCACCAGAGCCATCCCGTCGCCTACAACATCAACGCGTTCGGCAAGGGCGGTCCGGCGACCTATGTTTCCACGAGCGGGAAAAACGCCGTCGCCCGCTTCCTCGACGATACGGCCCACGGAAAACCGCGCGACAAGGTCGTGCTGAAGCCGGGCGAATCCGTGGTCGTCCTGCCGGAGGTCAGCCAAACGCCGCTGAAGCCGAACCTGATCATGACCTCCTACACCGAGATCGAGACCAGCGACGAGCTGCAGTTCACCGTTGCCGCAGTAGACGCGGAGGCGCATCCTGATCAAAGCATCTTCGAGATTCTTCCCGGGCTGAAACGGTTGGACCGCGACGGCCGTCATGTCCGCGGAACGTTCCAGGATGCCGACCGTTCGCTTGTGATTGACGGGACGCTCGGTTACGAGGAGCAGCGGATCGCGATCGGCGATCATAACGACAGCTTCCTTGCGGGCGAAGACAAGCTGCTCGGCCTGCCTGAAACGAATAAAGGCAACACCGGCGTCCGCTACAAGGTACGCGTCAAGGTGGCGCCAAATACGTTGATCGGGCTTAACGCGCGGGGCGGCCATTATGCGGGAGCGCTGCTGGTCAATGATCGCGTGGTGCAGATGGTTGAGAAGAGCATTCTGAAGGACCCCGACGAGCTGGGCGTCTTGTACCGGACCGGCCCTACGGAGGAGACCGTCGATCTGACGCTGGTCATCGCGTCGGGAAGCAATCTTCCGATCAGCCTCGTGTTTATTCCATTGAACAAAACCGCAGAATAGGTTCGCCGCCAGCCTTCCATGCTTGCGGAAAGGTTCGTTGCGCAAGGGTCTCCGATAGTCGGAGGCTCTTGCGTTTTTTTAATCGGGCCGAGCTTTCCGGATTGACGTTGTTAAGAGATCTTTAAGGACTATTCCACCCATTTGATAAGGAACGGCCCTCTAATTCATTAAGTTTTCATTTCTATAATCCTTCTGAATAGAAGGAGGAGATTCAAGAAATGAACTTAAGCGGAAAACCTTGGACGGCCGCGCTTGTATGGGTATGGCTTGCCGTCACGATCCTTAGCGCCTGCAGCAATGCCGAAGCCGAAGTCGAGCCTGTAGAGGGGAAGGTCTACTATAGCGATCAGGTCTCCGTCTTGATGTACCACGACCTTACGGAAGGCAAGACGTCGAAAAATGCGCTCTCGGTGAAAGATTTCAAAAAACAGATGGAGCTGTTAAAAAGAAACGGCTTCCAGGTGATCGGCATGAAGGAGTATTCCGAATATATTCTGAATCAAGGGCCGGTGCCCGACAATGCGGTGCTTATGACTTTCGACGACGGATATGAAAGCTTCTACAAGCTGGCGTACCCGGTGCTGAAGGAATACGGCTATCCCGCGACCAACTTCGTCATCGTCAAGTATATCGATGAACGGATCGGCGCGCCGAAGATAACCTGGGACCAAATGCGAGAGATGCAGAAGGACGGCATGACCTTCTATTCGCATACTTACGATTCGCACGTGTATGTCGAGGAGGACGAGCAGGGCGGCAAGAAGCCGGCGCTTACGGCTCGGAAGTATCTGGTCGAGGAAAAGCGTCAGGAGACGGCGGAGGAGGCCAAGCGGCGGGTTGCCGAGGATCTGGCGAAAGCGGAAGAGCGCCTGAAGGAGGAGCTCGGCAACGCCGACAGCATCCTCTCCTTCCCTTACGGCGCTTTCAACGACACCGTCATGGACGTCCTGCAATCGCTCGACATTCAGCTCTCCTTCACCGTCAGAAGGGGCATCAACTCCCGAGCGGATGCGAACAGCTACAGAATCAACGGAGCCAACGCGAAGGAGAATCCGAAGACGGTGATTGACCATCTGAAGAAGATTAAAGATAGCAACAGTTGATGAGTTATGGGCTACGACTGCAGCTCCGGGTTCCGCCAAGGCGCTATCTTGTCCTTCAGCTGCTTGCCCCGCGCCGGTTACCTGTCTTCCCGATGGATCGTATGCTTCTTGAGCTGCGGGCCATATTTTCAGAGCTCCACCCGGGACGGATGCGTCCTCTTGTTTTTCGATACCGTGTAGTTGCGGCCGCCGCATTCCGTGCAGCCCAAGGTTACGATGACTCTCATATCCGCTTCTCTGTTTGTTACGAATGCGATCCCGGACTCGCTGATCGAGTCGGCCAAAATCGACGGCCCCGAAGAGTTGCACATCTGCACGCCCAGATTATTAAGCTGCTGTCGCTGCCAACGATCGGACTGCTTCAGACGCTGAACTACTGGAACGACTGGTACGACAGCATGGTGTTTATCAGTTCACGGAGCCGACCGGATTGAACGGATACTGGTAAACCGAAAAACGAGGAGAACGGATTAACCGTTCCCCTCGCGGGAGGATATCAGCAGGGCGATCTTCGCCGCGCCGTACGCGGCATTGTGCACGGGCTTGATCACCTCAATCGGCAAGCCGGTTGCCGTGACCTGACGGACGAATCGCTCAAATACAGCATCGATGCTGGAAAAGACGCCGCCGCTGCAGACGAGGGGGATCCGCGAAGAATCAAAGCGAAGCTTGCCGATCACCGTTCTCGCCATAAGAGCAAGCTCATCAGCCGCCTCGATCAGAATGAACTCCGCCTTTCGATCTCCCGCGAGGAAAGCCTCGTTCACGACCCGGGCCAGCGCGGCGATATGCCGCTTTCCCTCCTGCCGATAAATAAAGGGGATAAACTGCTCTGGACTGTTGATGCCTGTTTCCTCCATTAGCCGGGGCAGCAGCTCCGTATACGGCTCGCGGTCGTCGAAGCTTCGCAATGAAGCGGCGACAGCGCGGGAGGCGATCGCATAGCCACTTCCCTCGTCGCCGACGAGATGGCCCCAGCCTCCGGACCGACAGACGTTGCCGTACCCATCTCGTCCGAATGCCAGCGATCCTGTTCCAGCGATCACCACCACGCCTTCCCGGCTTCCGCTTCCGGCTGCCAGCGCGTTCTCGGCATCGTTGGTCACCTCAATGGCGCCGCGGACCCCCAGCCCTCTGAGTATGCTCTCGAATATTTCGCGCTCCCCGCTCCTGTCGGCTCCCGCGGCCCCCAGACAGAACGCCCGGCAATCTGTCAGCAGCATCCCGGAATTGTCCGCCGCCCGGAAGAGCAGCTTCTTCAACTCCACCTCCACGGCCTGTTTGCCGGTCGCGTTGAGATTAAGCGGCCCTCCGCTCAGCTCCAGAATGGGATTTCCGTCGCCGTCCGCCATATGCAGCAGGCTCTTCGTTCCTCCGCCGTCGATTCCAATGACATATTCCATTCGTCCTTATTCCCCGGAAGCCGCCCGAACGGCTTCAATGGCGCGCTTAACGAAGCCTCCGGCCTCGTCCAGGGCCGCTTCGGCCGTCTCGCGATCTCGTCCCGTCTCAAGCATAACGATCGCCGTCTTGACATGATTGTCGGCTTCCTTCATCGCGCGGCTCGCGGCTTCGTAATCGGCCCCCGTCGCCTCCATCACGATTCGAAGCGATCTTTCCTTCAGCTTCTGATTGCTTGCGTGCAAGTCCATCATCAGGTTCTGGTACACCTTGCCGAGCCGAATCATCGCGGTCGTCGACATCATGTTCAGAATCATCTTTTGCGCGGTCGCCGCCTTCAGCCGGGTAGAGCCAGTTAGAATCTCGGGGCCGACTTCAACCTCGATCGCATGGTCAGCGTAACGGCTGACGACCGACTCGGCGTTGCAGGATACCGAGATGGCGGTCGCGCCAGCCTCCCGCGCGTATTGAAGCGCGCCCTTGACGTACGGAGTTCTGCCGCTGGCCGTCAATCCGACCACGACGTCGCGCGCGGACAGACCGATCCGCTTAAGGTCGCTCACCGCAAGCTCCTCGTCGTCCTCCGCCCCTTCTACGGCTTTGACGAACGCGCCTTCTCCCCCGGCGATAAGTCCGATCACAGTATTGAAGTCCACGCCGAAGGTCGGCGGACATTCGGAGGCGTCCATCACGCCGATGCGCCCGCTCGTGCCCGCTCCGACATAGACCAGCCTGCCCTCCTTTTCCATCGAGGCCACGATAGCCGCGATCGCCCGCTCAATGGCCGGAAGCTCCCTTTTCACCGCCAGGGCGACGGTCTGGTCCTCTTCATTCATGATTTCGACGATTTCTTTTATGCTTAACTCGCTCAGATCGCGCGTTCGCGCATTTCGCTGCTCCGTAACGAGATGTTCTAGTGTTTTCATGACAGTATGTCCTCCTATAAATCCGTCCGCTCACGCATTGCGCTTCGATAGGGCTACGGCTTTTCTCGTTTTCTCGAGCATTCTGACGTTCTCGTCATAATCCAATTGAGCAATCCCGACAAATAAAATGTCGATGACGTTTAGTTGCGTGATTCGCGAGGCCATCGCCCCGCTTCGAATGCTTTTTTCCATCGAGCTTGTAAACAGCCGGATATCCGCAAGATCGGAAATCGGATTGCTGCCGAACTTAGTCAAAGAAATGATGCAGGCTCCGTTCTCCTTGGCGATGCCGAGCGAACGTATGACGTCCTCCGTCTGACCGGAATAGGAAATGCCGAATGCCACATCCCCTTCCTTCAGAAGTGCCGCATAGGTGGCCTGTGTGTTGAAGTCATAGGCCGCCGTGCACCAACGAGCAACGCGCGTCAGCTTCTGCATGAAGTCTTCCGCGATGACGGCCGAAGCTCCTACTCCAAAGATGCAGATTTGTCGCGCTTCGCCTAGCTTCTCGATCGCCCTTTCGACCTCTTCTGCGGATAACACCGACAACGTATCCTGAATCGATTGCATATTGTTATGAGAGATGGAGTCGATCAAGGTAGAGACCCTGCCGTCCAGTTGGATTTCCTGATAGGCGTCCAATTCCATCGCGGTACGGGACGTCTGGGCCAGATCGGCTACGATTCGCATTTTAAGATCCTGATAACCCTTGAACTGGAGAGAGCGCGATAGCCGGACGATCGTCGCTTCGCTGACCCCTGTCGTTTGCGCCAGCTTCTGAACGGACATCCGTACAATTCCCTCTGGATGGTCCAAAATGTACTCCGCGACGATTCTTTCCTGGGGCTTAAGCTGCGTAAGCGCCTCTTTAATCGTGACAAGTCCTCCGTGCACTAGCGATCCCACCTTAATCGTCAATCTGGATGAGTCGTTATTTGACAGCTCCTGCCGTAAGACCGTCCATAAACTGGCGGGAAGAAAACGCGAAAATCAAAATCATCGGCAAGGATGACAGCGTCAGTCCCGCGAACAGAACGCTCCAATCGGTCGTAAATTCTCCGAACAGCTGTTGCATGGCGAGAGGAATCGTCTTTTTCGCTTCATTTTGAATAAAAATCATAGGGAAGAAAAATTCGTTCCATACCCCGATAAAATTGATGATCGTAACCGTCCCGATAGCGGGCTTCATCAGCGGAACGAGAATCTTCATCAGCAGGCCCGCATTGGTGCACCCGTCTATTCTGGC